>CABQBF010000191.1 GCA_902462325.1 uncultured Peptococcaceae bacterium | reverse complement strand
AAAGAAGCCACTAAAATGGCTAAAGAAAATATCCGCTTGTTCAACAAAGAAGAATATGACTATCTTATTTTTGTCTGTCCGTCCTGCGCTACCACAGTAAAAGAAGAATGGGGAAACTTACTGGCCGACTGTGATGACGCGCGACTAATGGCTCAATATCAAAAACTGCAAAGCAAAGTCATAGATTTAAGCGACTATCTGGTCAATGTGCTGCATGTGCAGCCGCCAAAGCTGTCGGAAGCTGTTTCAGTAACCTGGCATGATCCCTGCCATTTGGTGCGAGGCTTGCATATTTCTGCAGAACCAAGAACACTATTGCAGCAAATTGGCGCCGATTTACAGGAAATGCAGGAGCCAAACGCCTGCTGCGGATTTGGCGGCAGCTTCAGTCTGTTCCATTATGACGTTTCTCGCAGTGTGAACGATGAAAAAATTCAGGATATTGAAAAAACCAACGCCCAATATGTGGCTACCGGCTGCCCCGGCTGCCTGATGCATTTAAAGGATGGATTACATCATCACAACAGTCAGCAGCAAGCTATCCATATTGTCAGTCTCTTGGCTAAAGCATACCGTCAGGGAGGATCTGCCCAATGAATACTTATGAACCACAAACTATCCGTCAGCAATGTATCCAACAACACCAGCAGCTTTTAGAGCAGGCCATCGCTACACTAACCGCCAAAGGCTGCGTAATACATCAGGCTAAAGATGCCGCAGAAGCAGCGGCTATTCTCACTCAATTATGCATGGCTGAGCACAAAACCATGTGTACTTTCGCACCGGAGTTAACAGAAATTCAGTTACAGCAAATTCTTCCCCAAACTATGCAGACCGATTTGGAAGCTATTGCGGCACAACAGTTACAGCAAGCTTATCTCAATCCACGCCGCGCGCCGCTGGATAATGCTACACAGGAGCAGATTATAGAAATCTTACAGCAATATTTGGCTGCCGATGAACCCGTCGCAGCCACTCAACTCATGGCTGCTGTCAGCAAAAAAATTAAAGTAGCCGCCGACCAATCTGATTGGGGTATTACTGGTGCCGATGGTATTGCCGCTGACACCGGCACCATCATTCTGGCAGAAGACCAGGGCAACGGCCGTATCGTATCCAATATTCCCACCTGCCATATTGCCGTCATCGGACTGGAGAAAATCTATCCTTCCAACGATACTGTTCTGGAAACTATTCATGCTGTTTGGAAAAATGGCGGACGACAGGAAGCTCCCGTTTATTATTCCTATATCACCGGTCCCAGCCGTACCGGCGATATTGAAGGCATGATGGTCTGCGGTATGCATGGTCCACAGCAGGTACATGTCATTTTACTGGACAACGGCCGCAGCCAGCTCTTATCACAGGGCGACGGTCAGCTATTGAAATGTATCGAATGCGGCAAATGCACTATTGCTTTGCAAAAACTGACACAAGGACAGGAATCCATCCCTGCCCCACTCACCTGCAAATCCTTAGCATTAACCCATCTGCGAACGCCTTACCACATTGCCGAAAAGCAGTGGGATGAAATATCGTTTCAATGTCCCGTAGGAATCTGCGTAAACGATTTGAAAAAAGCTATAGAATAAAATAGGGAAAAAAGCCATCAGCTACTGAAAACTTTCCCCAGTAGATGATGGCTTTTCCTTATTCGTGTATTTGACCACTGTTTTCTTTAAAACGATTCAAATAATCCTTTTGTAACAATATAGCAAAGAATATCTTAACTCTTCTATTTAGGCAATCAAGATTTTAGTGTATTTTTCAAAAAACCAACAACTATTTTATTCCCAACGCACTTTTTGCCAGTTTATCGGCTAATTCATTATAGGTATCGCCGGAATGACCCTTTACCTTATGAAAATGAATGACCAGACCTTTCTGCAATGCTTGTTGATAGTACTGCCGATATTGTTGGGTGCCCGGTTTTTTTGCCTGCCACTGACCGGTACACCAACGGGCGATGCCTTCATAATCATGATAAATATGCAGCACCCGAGCGCCTTGCTCCAATGCAAAAGACATGGCCTTTTCCGCTCCACGGATTTCACCGGCCACATTGCGCATTTCCGCCAACTGCGTATCATCGTCGCTGCCCGCAAATTGATACTGTTTCCCATCATAAAAAATGACAGCACCAAAAGCAAACTTTCTTTGTTCCAGATGAAAACTGCCGTCCACATACGCTATCATTTCTCCATCTGCCGGTTGTTCTGCCGCCTTTTGCGGAAGTTTTTCTTCCGGCGCACCCCACAGATATTGCTGCGCCTCCTGCAAAGATGGAAAGCTTTTATAAACAGCGCCCGAATAGCCCTGAACCTGAACTTTGCAATCTTCCCAACTGGTAAACAAGCCAGTCTGCCGCCCTTTTTGAACTGCATAATATTTCTGCGCCATACTGCACCTCCTTCTGCCGCTTGCTCCTATCAAATTTATCTGCAAATATACAAAACAAAAAAACGCTACGATAAAGATTTTCCCAACTCATACACGCTTGACAATAGCGGCGAAGTCTGCATACTATCCCGTGCTGCCATACCTGGAATGGTGATAATACCTAAATCCTTCCAGCGCAAATAAGCAGTTGTCGCTTTGTACTGGGCAATGGCTGCATCATACACGCCATCAGCGCCTGAATCCAACAACAAAATCGTTTTATGGAAATGAAAGCCCACCTTGCCACGGGCATACATCCGGTCAATCACTGCTTTTAATTGGGCTGTAATATCAAACCAATAAATAGGCGACGCAAATACCACCAAATCGGTTTGGTCCAGCTGCGCCAAAATTTCTCCCATGTCATCTTGCTGTACACAAGTTCCGCCGTTGGTAAAACATACGCCACAGCCCAAACAGCCATGGACATGTTTCTGCCCCGCTTCTATCACAATTACCTGATGGCCGGCTTCCACGGCCCCTTTTGTAAAAGCCTCTATCATCGTTTTGGTATTGCCTTTGCTGTGTGGACTGCCGTTTAATACTGTAATATTCATAAAAATCGCCTCTTTCTACTTTATATCAATTTCTTTTTCAGGAAAGACAAAGCATTATCTTTGCCGCCTCTACGATAATTCAAGCAATGGTTATCCGCCCGATTTTTTAACAACACCATCACCAAAACGTTAAATATGTTTCGCACAGATGTCATCCAAACAGCAGTTTTCACACTTCGGTTTCGTTCTGGCAGTACATACCGCCCGCCCATGTTCTACTAACCGATGGCAAAAGTCGTTGCTTTCTTCCGGCGGAATCAGCTTCCATAACGCCATCTCTACTTTTTTTGGCTCTTTCAGACCCTCCACCAGACCCATACGATTTACCAAACGAATGCAATGGGTCTCGGTCACAATGGCCGGCTTGCCAAATACATCGCCCATAATCAGGTTGGCGCTTTTGCGGCCCACACCGGGCAGCTTCAATAGGGCTTCAAAATCATCAGGCACATTGCCGTTATAATCCGTCTGCAGCATCTTCATGCAGGCACTGATGTCTCTGGCTTTGCTGGGCCCTAAGCCACAGGGCCGCACAATTTTTTCAATTTCTTCTACATTGGCAGCAGCCAACGCTTCTTGCGTGGGGTATTTGGCGTATAAATCCTGTACCACCACGTTAACCCGGGCATCGGTACACTGGGCGGCCAACCGCACACTGACCAGCAGTTTCCAAGCCTGGTCATATTCCAAGGTACAATCCACATCAGGATATGCTTTCTTTAACCGTTCTACAATTTGTAATGCCAATTCTTCTTTATCCATTGTTCTTCCTCGTAAAATTCTTTTATATTTGAATCAAGTCCACCGATATGCCGGTTCTGTCTTTTACGCCTATTTTTGCAACGGTGTTCTCTGCTTCTGCTCCAATTGTTCTTCCGCCAATTCGGATAAGGCATCGGCCATGCCAAAGTGCTGCACAGGTTCCGTGGATTGACCGTCACCTTTGAATAAAAAGGCGCAGATGAAGGATGTAAAGGGCAAGGTCATTAAAATTCCCAAACTGCCCACCAAGGCTTGCAAACATTCAACTACGATAATTTCCCGATTGAACAAATCCATCATAGAGCTGTTATAGGCTACCATCAACAACACGCTGCACATAAAGCCGCCGATATAAGCCAAAATCAATGTGTTGGACATGGTGCCCATAATATCGCGGCTGATGGTCATACCCGACTGCAACAGTTCTTTAAAACTAATATGCGGCACTTTTGCCTTTAACTCTGCC
>CABQBF010000190.1 GCA_902462325.1 uncultured Peptococcaceae bacterium | reverse complement strand
ATGTGGGAAGGTCGACAGGAGCAGTTGCCTTCAGGCTTGACCCAGTATCTTATATAAAATGGAGTAAAAGAGAAAATGAAAGAATATTTTTTAAGTTTAAGGGATAAATATCATATTAACGAAACGTTGATGCAACAGATTTTTGCGGCTTATGACGCTGTGCAGCCCTATTGGCAGCCTATCAGCAATCATACCTGGACGGCGCAGATAAAAATTTTAAACGCTTTTCAGAAGCATCAGGCATCCGATTTTCATTTGAATGGTTCCACTGGCTATGGCTATGGTGATACGGGGCGAGATATTTTAGAGTTGATTTGGGCCGATATATTTCAGGCAGAAAAGGCTTTGGTACGGGCCAATATTGCTTCGGGCACTCATGCCCTGGCCTTGTGCTTGTATGGTAATTTGTTGCCAGGCGATACCTTTGTGTCCATCAGCGGTCAGCCCTATGATACGTTGCAAACTATCATCGGTCATGACAGGGAGCCGGGTACATTGTCTGAACTGGGCATTCAGCATAAAGTAGTGGATTTAAAAGAAGATATGTTTGATTTTGCGGCTATTGCCCGGACAGTTACAGCAGATACGAAAATGGTTTGTATTCAGCGTTCCAGAGGATATAGCTGGCGAAAATCCTTATCTATTGCCAAAATTGCGGAAGCCATTGCCTTTGTTAAGCAAATTAACCCGCAGATTATCTGTTTTGTTGATAACTGTTATGGAGAATTCGTGGAATTGCAGGAGCCGTTAGAAGTGGGTGCCGATTTAATTGCTGGCTCGTTGATAAAAAATCCTGGCGGTGGTTTGGCACCGCGGGGTGGTTATATCGCTGGGCGGGCCGATTTGGTAGATAGGGCGGCAATCCGACTGACTGCGCCGGGTATTGCAGAAGATGTGGGCTCGGCCTTGGATTTTAATCGATTGGCTTTTCAAGGTTTATTTATGGCACCGCTGATTGTGGAGCAGGCCATGAAAGGAGCCATTTTTGCCGCCCAATTACTCTCCCAGCTAGGGTATCAGGTTTCACCGGTTGCCGGAGAAGCCCGTACTGATATTATTCAAGCCATTCGATTGGATACGCCGGAGCGGATTCGGAAATTCTGTAAAGGTATTCAGATAGCTTCACCGTTGGACGCTCATGTAACCCCCTATGATGCAGAGTTGCCCGGCTATGATGATCCGGTAATTATGGCTGGCGGAACTTTTGTGCAGGGATCTTCCATCGAACTGAGCATTGACGGGCCAATGCGGGAACCCTATATTGTGTATATGCAGGGCGGACTGTCGGTTGCTCATGTTATTGCCGGTGTAGTGGCGGCAGTGGGTCAGATGGAGCAGAGCGAATAAAAGCCGGGATAGAGAAAGGGCTGATTATTATGATGAAGAAAAAAGTTGGTCTGTTGTTTGGAGGAAAGTCGGGAGAACATGAGATTTCTCTGGTTTCTGCCCATGCCATTGCACATCAGTTTAATGCTGAAAAATTTGAAATTGTACCCATTTTCTTATCTAGGGAAGGGCATTGGTATGGCCCTGTAGAATTGGAGGATATCGCTACGATTACCGTGGAACAGTGTAAAGGCCAAGAGGTTATTTTGGCGCCCTATCCGGGCGGGAGGATCTTGTCTGTTGACGATGGCAGAGAACTTTGCCGTCTGGATGTTATTTTTCCCATCGTACATGGAACCTCTGGGGAAGACGGCATTTTGCAAGGATTGTTAGAGTTAGCCGGCGTGCCTTATGTGGGCGCTGGTGTGGCCGGGTCAGCCATTGGCATGGATAAGGTAATTATGCGTAAAATTTTTTCCTATCATCAAATTCCGCAGGTAGCCTTTACTACCGTATTGCGTACCCAGGTGGAACAGAACATTGAGCAGGTGGTGGAGCAGGTGGAGGCGGAGTTGTTTTATCCTGTTTTTGTGAAGCCGGCGAATGGTGGTTCTAGTGTAGGAATCAGCAAGGCGAGAAATCGGGAAGAACTGTCGGGGGCTTTGCAATTGGCAGCCCGTTATGACCGCAAGCTGTTGGTGGAGCAAGGCGTTGATGCTAGAGAAATCGAAATTTCTGTACTGGGAAATGAACAGCCGCAGGTATCACTACCAGGAGAAATTCAATCCAGTAATGAATTCTATGACTATAAAGCCAAATATATTGATAATAAATCCATATCAGTTATTCCAGCCGAACTGCCTGCAAAGGTTATTTCTGCAATTCAGCGATTGGCTGTAGAGGCTTATCAAGCTTTGGATTGCGAGGGCTTTGCCCGTGTGGATTTTTTTATAGAGCGACAGAGTGGGCAGCTTTATTTGAATGAAATCAATACGTTGCCCGGCTTTACGGAAATCAGTATGTATCCCAAAATGTGGGAAGCCAGTGGTTTATCCACAGAAAGCTTATTGGAGCAGTTGGTGACATTGGCCGAATTGCGCTATGCGGACCGCAGCAAAAATTCAGTGCAATGTTAGTGGAAGGACTTTCCAAAAAAAATTGTGGTAATTTTCCGATAAAACAGAACATGGTTTCTTTTTATCTGGAAAATTCTGTTGACAAAGTGGACAAACTATCTTATAATACAAACATATATTTGAATTATAACGGAGGATGCTTATGGCAGAAGCAGCAAATAAGAATATGGATCGCGCAGCGGCGTTGGAAAATGCTTTGAAACAGATTGACCGTCAGTTTGGCAAAGGCACGCTGATGCGTTTAGGTGATAAAGAAAAAATTGAAATGGAAGTTATTCCGACCGGCTCTATCGCTTTGGACAGTGCTTTGGGTATTGGCGGTGTGCCAAAGGGCCGTATTACAGAAATTTATGGGCCGGAATCTTCTGGAAAAACGACGGTTGCACTGCATATTGTGGCGGAGTGCCAAAAGGCTGGCGGCATTGCGGCTTTTATTGATGCGGAGCATGCGTTGGACCCGGTTTATGCTCAAAAGATTGGCGTAGATGTAGATAACCTTTTGGTTTCCCAGCCCGATTATGGCGAGCAGGCGTTGGAAATTTGCGATGCCTTGGCCCGCAGTGGTGCCGTAGATATTATTGTAGTAGACTCGGTGGCAGCGTTGACGCCACGAGCTGAAATTGAAGGGGAAATGGGCGATACCCATGTGGGTCTACTGGCTCGTTTGATGTCTCAGGCACTGCGCAAAATGACGGGGAATATTAGCAAAAACAATACCACTATGATTTTTATCAATCAGGTGCGTGAGAAAATCGGCGTGATGTATGGCAATCCTGAAGTGACTACTGGCGGACGGGCGCTGAAATTCTATTCTTCAGTGCGTATGGAGGTGCGCAGAGGAGAAGCCTTGAAACGGGGCAGTGAAGTAATTGGGAATCGGACGAAGGTGAAAGTTGTAAAAAATAAGGTAGCTCCACCGTTTAAACAGGTAGAGTTTGATATTATGTATGGTGAAGGAATTTCCAATGAAGGAAGTATTATTGACGTTGGCGTAGAACTGGAAATCATCCGTAAAAGCGGCGCTTGGTATTCTTATGAAGGTGAAAAAATCGGACAGGGTCGCGATAATGCGAAGGAATATTTGAAAGCCAATCCTGAAACTAAAGCCGAGATTGAAGAAAAAATCCGCCAGCACTCCCAGTCCATCGGTATGGTGGTAGAAGTGCAGGAGGATGAAGATGAATCTATGGAACCTGGTGAATTATTTTTTGATTCGGAAGCCTGAAGCCTGATGAAATTGAGGTACAATCGTGATGGAACAGGCTAAGCAGGTGGCTTTAAAATTTGTGTCGGTACGGATGCGCACGGAACAAGACGTAGAGCAAATGCTACAGAAAAAAGGATATGACAGGAAGACGGTGCAGACGGTAGTGGCATTTTTAAAGCGCTATCAGTATCTGGATGATGCAGCCTATTGCCGCAGTTGGATTCATGACAAAGTGCAGTTCCATCCTTGTGGGCGGAAGAAAATGGCTTTTGAACTGTCTAAAAAAATTGCAGACCACCAATTGATTTGTGACAGCTTGACAGAATATTTTCCTGAAGAAGCAGAATTGGAACAGGCTATTACTGCTGCGCAAAAAAAGATAGACAGTAGCGGTTCTAGCTTGCGTCGGGACCAGCTAAGCCGCTTTCTATACAGTCGCGGTTATGGCGGCAGCGTGATTGATGCTGTACTGCAAAAATGTGAAATAGAGGAACAATTAGACCGGAGACAGTGTGATAATAATTTTTCTTAATTAAAACAAAAGGGGCTGTAAAAAAAGTCC
>CABQBF010000189.1 GCA_902462325.1 uncultured Peptococcaceae bacterium | reverse complement strand
GGAAAAAAATTTGGTATTGGCGGCAGCATGGATTGGCGGCAACTGCTGTGCGTTACCGGAAACTGCTGTGCATGGAGAAACCCGTGCCGCTCGTCTAGCTGGCGCATGGGCTGCCAGTAATACAGTAACCAAACCAATGACAACGCTTATCAGGACTGCCGGCCAACTAACAGCAAAAATAGGCATGCCAGAAAATAGATTAGGACTGAGGAACCGCAAGAGGGCACATAACAACCAGCTTACCATTACGGCTGCGGCAATACCGAGCGGAATGGCTCCCTTGCACCAATTTAAAGCTTCCCAGCGCACGAAGCGGACGATTTGTTTTTCGGTAGCGCCTAAACAGCGCAGAAGACCGAAAAATTGGATGCGTTGCGCCACATTGCTATTTAAGCTGCTGGCAATCATTAAGATGCCGGCAATCATGACTAAGCCCGATAAAATTGCGGCAGCCAGATAAAACTTCATCATGGAAGGGTCGCGGCTTTGCAGCAGAAGAGTCAGCAGCTTGGTATTTTCAGAAATTTGCGTATCGCTTAGCTGAAACTGCTGGCGCAGAGTATCCACTGTTTTTTGAATATTGCAAAGCGGAGAAAATTGTACATAAAAGATAGATTCCTCTTCGCTGGAGGCGGGCAGCTTTTGATAGGTTTCGGCGCTGAGAAAAAGGCCAAGAGCATCGGCTTGGCTTAACGATGCAGTGTTTTGGCTGAAACCGCTAATCGTGAGCGAAAGCTGCCGACCGTCTGGACAAGTCAGTTGTACCACATCGCCCAACTGGATACCCAGCTGTTCTTTGGCGTTTTCCGTTAAGACAGCGGCGTTGGGTGCGGAACAGAACGAGCCCTCTGTGATAGCGCCTGACGGGAACATTTGCAGAAAGTCTTCTGCAAAACTGCAAATGGTGACAGGGCGGCCGGCGATTTGATAAGCCTCCTCCAGTCTGTAATTGCGCACTGCGTAAGGAGACGCCGCTTGCACCTCCGTTCTGGCGGCAATGCGGGCGGCTTCAGTTTGGCTCAAATGACGAAGCGCAACGTGCCAACTGCCATAGTCGTGGATGGTCTGTATTTTTTGCGTGCGCATTTCCATGTCTGCCATACTGAAAATTGCGGTGACTAAGAAAACAGCCAGCAGAATACAGATACGAGTCATGCGGCTTTTTTTACGCTGTATTCTAGCGGAGATAGGGATTAACTCTAAATAATGTTTCATGGCCGCTTTCCTCCCAAATCTTGCAGCATACCGTCGGCAACGCGCAGAACGCGGTCCATAGAAGCTGTCAGATTGATATTGTGGGTAATCATCAGTACCGTTTGCTGATAATGACGGGAAGCCTTTTGCAACAATTCCATTACGTCCTGGCTGTTTTTTGAGTCCAAATTGCCGGTGGGTTCGTCGGCCAACACCAGCATGGGCCGGGTAATCAGCGCACGCCCAATGGCCACCCGTTGCTGCTGCCCACCGGATAATTGGCTGGGTAAGTGATAGCGTCGTTCGGTAAGGCCCAAGACTTCCAATAATTCTTCCAGCTGCTGTGCATCAGGCTTTTTGTAATCTAGCAGCAACGGAAAGATGATGTTTTGTTCCACATTCAATTCGGCAATCAATTGGAAGGATTGAAATACAAAGCCGATATTTTGCCGGCGAAAAATGGTGCGCCGCTGTTCAGGCAGGGCATACAAATCTTCTCCGTCCAGATAGACTTTGCCGGAAGTGGGCGTGTCCAAACCGCCAATACAGTTCAGCAGGGTGCTTTTGCCAGAGCCGGACTGGCCGACTACGGCAGCCAGTTCCCCTTTTTGCAGGCGGAAGGACACATTTTGCAAGGCCTGCACCTGATTATGGCCTGTGCCGTAGGTCTTGCAAAGCTGTTCTACTTTTAATAATTCCATAGATGGACACCTCTTTTCATACTTGACAGTATAGCGGCCTTAGCTTACAGAACGATGAATTTCTGCTTACAGTTTTGTAAGGAAGGAAAGGGTAAAGATAGCGCCTTCTCCTGGCGTACTTTGTACAGACAAAATCCCGCCCTGACCTTCCACAATGGCTTTGGCCAAGGGCAATCCTAATCCGGCTCCCTGTTGGTTGCTGGCCTGTTTGCTGCGGTAAAACCGTTTAAAGATGTGGTGCAGGTCTTCTTCGGCAATTCCGGTGCCGTTGTCCGCAATGGTGAGACGCAGCATGGCAGGCGAGCATTGCCAGTTAATTTGGATGATACCGCCGGCAGCAGTGTGGTCTAGGGCGTTTTTGATTAGATTGCTCAATGCCTCGCTGGTCCAATCCAAATCGCAAAGAAGCTGTGCCTGCGGATCGCCTGAGAGAAAAATCTGTTTTTGTTCCTGCTGCGCCCTAGTCCAGTGCTGGGCGGCGGCTTGAGAAACCAACTCCAACACAGGAGGGCATTGCTTTTCAAACAGAATGGTGCCTGCGTCTAGCCGCATGATTTTGAGCAGTGTTTGAATGAGCCGTTCCATGCGCTGAATGGATTGGGCCGACTTTTCTGTGAACATTTGAATGGCAGTTGAGTTATAAGGTTCGGCAGCCATAATTTCGGTGTACATACTAAGAGCGGCCAGCGGCGTTTTTAACTGGTGGGAGATATCGGAGATGGTATCCTGCAAAAATAATTTTTGCTTGGTTTCCAGCTCAATTTTAGCCTGCAATGCCATGGCCAAATGGTCCACCGCAACAAATAGTTGATAGAGAGTGCCAGACAAGCCGCGGGGCAGATGGCGGGAAAAATCTTCGACGGCAAAGGCTGTGACGACGGCGGTGGCTTGTTGATATAGCTGGTTTCGCTGTCGGAGATAATGAAAACTGCAGCCCAATAGCAGTGCGCAGCAACCCAAGATTCCAAACACTGGTGGCAGCAGGAAGCACCATATTTTTTCCTGCAAACCGGGAAATAGCCAAAGCGGGAGCTGTTTTGTGAAACCTAACTGCTGCAAAAGGGCCTTGCCTGCAGTGGTCGTATCTGTGCTGCATAGAGCTTGGGTGATGATTGCTGCATCCACTTTTTGCGCCAAGAGTGCCGAAACCATGGTCTGTTGCTGTTGTAACAGTAGCTGTCTGGTCTGTTGTAGTTGGAAATAGCCGTTGCCAAAAGCCAGCATCAGTAGCAGTCCGCAAAGGAGCAGCAGAAATTGCAGATAGCGGCGGTTTTGTTGATCCTGTAAACAGTTCATTGCAGCTGCTCCTTCCATTGATAGCCGAAGCCCCGCACTGTACATAAATAGCGGGGATGGGAGGGGTCCTGCTCAATTTTTTCCCGCAAGCGGCGAATATTGACTGAGAGGGTGTTATCGTCTACAAAATTCCCTTGTCCATCCCATAAGGTATTTAAAATAACATTGCGTGTTAAAATGCGGCCCTTATTTTGCAAAAATAGACAGAGCAGACGGTATTCTATGCTGGTCAGCTCCAGCGGTTGTCCGTCTAGGAAAGCCTTGCTGCCCAATAAGTCAATGGCGACTGGACCGGAACGGAGCAGTTGATCCTGCTGCATACCGCTGCGGCGCAGCAATGCGCGAAGGCGGGAGCAGAGCTCGCCCAGTTTGAACGGTTTGGTGAAATAATCATCTCCGCCGCTGTCCAATCCGCGGATAATGCTGGTTTCTTCATCGGCGGCGGTTAAAAATAAAATGGGCACCGTGCTGCCCTGTTGGCGTACAACCTGACAAATTTCAAACCCATTGCCGTCGGGCAGGGTTACGTCCAATAAAAGCAAATCAAAGGTCTGTTTTTTCAGCAGTCGTCGCGTTTCCTGCACCGTGCGGGCTACGGTTAAGGTGAATCCGTTTTTCTGCAAGGCGTAAACCAAACCCTCCAGCAGACTGCTGTCGTCTTCTAAAAGTAATATATGAGCCAAAATTCTTCCTCCTATGTGCGTATGATTGGTCTATTATAGCATAAAGCGGCTCCTTTCGGGTAAAAGCTTACAAAAGTGTAAGGTTGTATCTTTTGAATTTTGCAACGCTAACGGTCTCCATTTCAGAAAGTTCCTCAGAGAATATTTTTTAGAAATAAATTTTTTGCGGCAGCTTGACAGACGTCCTGTCTTGTGATATATTGAAAACCAATCGTTTGGCGATATATGGCGTTGAAGGAGAAGAGTAAGCAAAAAAGACGCGAAAGCGAGCCGGGGAAGGTGGGAGCCCGGTGCGGCGTTTTGCTGAAGGGCGCTCTGGAGCCAGCTACCACAAAGTGGGCGCAGAATTTTTCTGTGCCAATCAGGGTGG
>CABQBF010000188.1 GCA_902462325.1 uncultured Peptococcaceae bacterium | reverse complement strand
CCTGCACTGCCTTGCACACCTGATGCACCATGCGCAGCGCAATCGGTTTAATGGCCGGACCGGACAAACCGGCATAGCCGTTGTTGAACACCGGCTGCTTTTTCTTGATATCGATGGCCATAGCCAAAAAGGTGTTCACCAACGAAATGCCGTCGGCCCCTTCCGCTTCGCAGGCTTTGGCCAAATCCACGATATTTTCTGCATTAGGCGATAATTTTACCACCAGCTTGTGCTGGCATACTTGGCGGATGGTGCGCACCACTTCGGCGGCCATTTCTGTTTTCACGCCAAAGTTCATGCCGCCCTGTTTCACATTGGGGCAGGAAATATTCAGCTCCAAAATATCCAACTGTTCCTGATTGAGCCGCTCCACCGCCTGCATATAATCATCCATGCTGTGTCCGCCCACATTGACGATGTTGACCAAATCCAGACTGTTGACCCAGGCCAGATCCCTGCTGATGAAACCTTCTACGCCCGGATTTTCCAACCCCACGCTGTTCATAATACCGGAAGGGGTTTCCCAAATGCGGATGCCTTCGTTGCCGCTGCGGGCGTGCAGCGTCAGCCCTTTGGAAGAAATGCCGCCCAGCTTTTCAATGGGGAATAACTGATGATATTCGCGGCCAAAGCCAAAAGTACCAGACGCCATCACCACAGGATTTTTAAAGGGTACCCCTGCAAATTCCACTGATAATCTATTCATTGCCGAAGACCTCCTCTGCTTTGAATACCGGACCGTCTTTGCAGACCTTTTTGTTGCCGCTGCTGGTCTTACAACTGCACACCAGACAAGCGCCCACCCCGCATCCCATACGGTTTTCCATCGAAACATAAAGCTGCGCCGCTGTGCCTTTTGCCTTATCGGCCAGCACCTTCATCATCATATGGGGCCCGCAGGTCATAATCACATCATAATCGGCCGGATTGATCTCATCGGTGACATAGCCGCCCACGTTGACCACCAGCTTATCACAGACGGCAGCGTATTCTTCCCGCAGCAAGGCTTCATCGGTAAAGCCCAGATAAATGTCCACCGCAGCGCCCTGCTGCTTCAACTGTTTGGCCGTATAATACAGCGGCGCTACACCGATACCGCCGCCCACCAGAGCCACCTTACCCTGCGCCGCAGGAAAGCCGTTGCCATAAGGGCCCTGCACATCAATGGCGTCGCCAGCCTTTAACTGGGCCAGCAATTCGGTCCCCTGACCGACCACCTTATATAAAAAGCTGATACCTTCCCCATCGCAGTCAAAAATACTAATCGGCCGGGATAACACCGGATACTCGTCCCAAGCCCGCAGCATACAGAACTGTCCCATTTGCGCGTCATAACTGCCGGAAGCCTTCAGCAGATAAAAGCCCTGGCCCACCGCTTCATTTTTCAATACTGTCGCCATCGCTCTGCACCTCCATAATTCCTTTAATCCATACCATCCTGATACACGATATTCCCGTTGCAGATAGTATATTTCACCCGTCCTGTCAGCCGTTCACCAATAAAGGGCGAATTGTGGGAACGGGAATAAAATTCTTTTACCGTCCATTTTTCTTCCGGATCAAAAATCACCAAATCGGCAGGGCCGCCTTCCACCAAACGGCCGCCGGGAAGCTGATACAAATTGGCCGGATTGACCGTCATTTTTTCCAGCAGCTTCATCATGGGCAGGTAGCCTTCATGCACCAGCTTGGTAATGCCCAGCGCCAGAGAGGTTTCCAAACCAATCATGCCGCTGGAAGCCTGCTGCAAGGTCTTTTTCTTTTTGCGGGCGTCGCTGTGGGGCGCATGGTCGGTGGCGATAATATCGATGGTGCCGTCCTGCAAGCCCTCAATAATCTTTTTCTTATCCTCAAAGGTGCGCAGCGGCGGATTGACTTTGGCATAGGAGCCATAGGTCAGCACAGCCGATTCGGTCAGCGTAAAGTGATGGGGCGTCGCCTCTGCCGTTACGTTGGCCCCCATTTTTTTTGCAAAACGCACCATTTCCACCGAGTTGCCGGAGGACAAATGCTGAATGTGCAGCTTGGCCCCTGTTTGCAGCGCCAGCATACAATCCCGGGCCACCAGCACATCTTCCGCCGCACGGGCTGCGCCGCCCATTCCCAACTGCTGCGATACCTGGCCCTGATTGATGCCGTTATTTTCAATCAGCACCTCGTCTTCTTCATGCACACTGATGGGACAATCTAATGCTTTTACTTTTTCCAATGCCTGCAGCATAACCGAGGTATCGGAAATGGGATGACCGTCGTCACTAAAGCCCACTGCGCCCAATTCATACAATTCGTCCATATCCACCAATTCCCGGCCCTGCAAGCCTTCCGTTACCGCCGCCACCTGCAGCACATGAATAGGCATCCGCGCTGCCTTTTCCAATACATACTCCAGCGTAGCCGAATTATCCATTTCCGGCTTGGTATTGGCCATGCAGACCACAGTGGTAAACCCGCCGGCCACCGCTGCCGCCGTACCGCTCTGGATATCCTCCAGGTCGCTCAAGCCCGGGTCGCGGAAATGCACATGCACATCCACCAGTCCCGGCGCTACAATTTTACCTTCTGCGTGAATAATTTTTTCATACTCAGGTCCCGGCATGAAAAAACCGATGCGGGCAATATGCTCGCCGTCAATAATCAGATCAGTGATTTCATCTCGGCCTGTAGCCGGGTCCATCACCCGTCCGCCCTTGATTAAAATCATGAGAACTCCCTCTTTTCGTGTTGACAGATATATTATCTAGAATAATCAAATTTTAGCATATCTGCGGCGTTTCCGTAAACTATTTCCCGCAAATTTCTGAATATTTTCCCTGCATCAATCACACCGTCTGCCGGTTTTCATTGCAGAAGCCCGGCAAAACCGTTACAATAAAGATTATAATGAAAGATAACAATTTCAACGCCAAACAAACACAAAGGGAGCCGATTTTTTATGACCAAAACCATCCAAATTGGCGGCATGACCTGCCCCCACTGCGCGGCCCGCGTAGAAGCGGCGCTCAATGCGCTGGACGGCGTTACCGCCCGCGTAAACACCGCCGCCAAAGCTGCCACCGTAGAATGCAGCAGCACCGTCAGTGAAATTGATTTAATCCGCGCCGTGCAAAAAGCCGGCTATCAAGTCCTGTCGCTGCGTTAAGCCTTTTTATCCTCAGGAGGAACGCCTATGCGCCTGTCACAATTAGAATACTTCATCAAAATTGCCCAATGCGGCTCCATCACCAAAGCGGCCCAGGAATTATTTCTCAGCCAGCCCAGCCTGACCAAATCCATCAGCAATTTAGAGGCCGAATACAATCTGCAATTATTAGAGCGTACTGCCAAAGGCGTTCGCGTGACGCCGCAGGGGCAGGAATTTCTGGAATACGCCAAAGCCGCCGTCGACGCCTGCAAGCGGCTGGAGCATACCTTCGGCCAGCAAAAGCAGCAAACCATTCAGCGGCTGCGTCTTGCCAGTCAGCAGTTCGATTTTCTTTACCCTACGCTGGAGCAGTTATATGCCATGCACTGCGCAGCGCCTATCCACATCGACTTGGAAGAAGCCGACCGGGGCGCCATTCTGGAACGGGTGGAAAATCGGGAATCGGATATTGGCCTGTTGGTGCTGGCCCAAAGCGACAGAAAAAATTTTGAACAGGACGTGCAAAAACGGGCGCTGGAAGTTCACACGCTGGACACCTCGCCCGTATACGTCAGCATGGGAAAAAAATCGCCGCTCTATCAGCAAGCCCACATCAACACAGCCCAAGCGGCCTGTCAGCCCCATGTGGTGCTGGATACTGAAAAATCCATGCGGCGGGACTTTTATCTGCACCAGCAAAATCAATATGTAACTTGCAGTCAGTTAATTTTCTGCAACACCATCGGCGCCTGTATCCACTTTATGAAAGAGACAGAAGCACTGCTCTACACCCCCAAATGGGTGCTGGGTCTGATGCCAGCCGATGCTATTTACACCACCGTTTTAGAACAGACCAACGGCCAGCCGCTGGACGAAATCAACCGTCTGGTATGGATTCACCGGGAAGGCGAACCGCTGCCGCCTTTGGCTCAGCAATTTATGCAGTTGCTGAGCGCCGGCCTTCTCTTATAAACCAATATAAAAAGCATGGCAAACCGATACTTTGTTTTGTCATGCTTTTTTCTTATGAAAAATCCATAGCTTTTTGTTATTTGAATTTACAAATTCCGCCCTTTACAATAAACATATACATGGTAAAAAAGTGCGGTTTTTAGCTTTCTTTACCTT
>CABQBF010000187.1 GCA_902462325.1 uncultured Peptococcaceae bacterium | reverse complement strand
AACTGCTAACCGCTGCTGTAACCCATAGGCCATCACTTGTGGCGGAATACGGTCTAACAAATCGCCTGCATCCTCCAAATAATCATCGTAGGGTAACAAGGGGATTTCTTTCTTTTGGGACAGTTGCCGCTCCAGCCCTTCCATCACAGTACGGCGCAGTTGATTTAATTCACTGGCTGGCGCAATCACACCGGCTTCAATCTCTGCGACCACGTCGCCCAATGCAAAAGGCGTATTGCCTAACCGCTCCAACTGTTTACGCACACTGTCCAAATCGCTGGGCCGTGTTTTGGCCGCTTCTACCAAATAGCTACTTTCCCCGTACTGCTGATGACCTGCATCATCCCAAGCCAGCAACGAAATAGGCTGCCCCTGACGCAATTCAATTTTAAAATGTACGGTCTGCTTTTGCGGCTGGGACGGCCGACTATAACTATCCGCTGCCCGTTTCAGTAACTGCACATCAGCAGTGCGGTATAAGGTTTTTGCACCCTGTGCATTGCCGCTGACTATCATCTGTACAATCTGTCCCGGATGACCAGAGGCAATTGCTTTGCCTTTGATAGATAATTCATGGACTTTGCCGGCAATTTCTTCTCCTTTGCCATTATAGAAGAAATAGCCATCACCAACTGCAAGCGGTTCCTTCAGCTGTATCCAGATTTTTTTCTGTTCGGTTTTTAAAATATCAGCCGCCAGGACGCCACGATTATCAGGACGGCTGTGACTCATCAAATCGGCGCCCTGATTGGCAAAATAATATCCTGTGGTAAAATCTCGATTAAAGATTTGCAGAAGTTCCCGCTGCGCTGATTTTTGTTCAAATTTACTATGGGTATCATAGGTATCAATGGCTTGCCGGTAATGGCGCACCACTGTAGCCACGTATTCAGGCCGCTTCATGCGCCCTTCAATTTTTAAAGATGCTACACCGGCTTCGATTATTTCCGGTAAATGGTCTAGCATATTCAAATCTCTGGTGCTGAGCAAATAAGTGCCTTCCACATCGGGATAGCTGGCTCCATTGGCATCCACCAACTCATACTGCATCCGGCAGGGCTGGGCGCATAATCCTCTGTTTCCGCTGCGTCCACCAATCATACTGCTCAACAAACACTGTCCAGAATAGGCCACGCACAAAGCACCATGTATAAACACTTCTAAATCAATGTTGGTCTGTTCTTTGATTTTTTTGATGGCCTCCAATGAGGTTTCGCGGGCCAGCACCACCCGTGCAAAACCCTGTTCTTCTAAAAATTTTACGCCTGCAGTATTGTGAATGGCCATTTGGGTACTGGCATGCAGCGGTAATTGGGGCAAGGTTTGCCGCAAAATATGGGCAGCGCCTAAATCCTGCACAATCACTGCGTCTACCCCTAACTCTGCCAATTCATAACCATAAGTAATCAAATCACCAATTTCTTCATTTCGAACTAAAGTATTCACCGCCACATGCACCGCGCATCCCCGTTGGTGGGCATAGGCAATACCAGCGGCCATTTGTTCCCGGGTGAAATTTTCCGCTTTCTGACGGGCGCTGAATTGGTCGCCCCCAATATATACTGCATTGGCACCGTTTTCAACTGCAGCCTTCAAAGCCGCCAAATTGCCGGCTGGCGCCAATAACTCAACCTTTTTCATCTGGGAAACTCCTCTCTTTTTCTATCAATCACGAACCGCCTTCATTGCTATTTTCTCATCAGCAATCATGATTCCAGCAATAGCTGCAGTTCCTCCCATTTTTCATACCATTGGGGAATTTTTTCTTCCAATTGTTTATATTCCGCCACCAATTGACGGCTTTTTTCTTCATCCTGATAGGTAGCGCCATCAGCCAACAAAGTAGATAATTCCTCTGAGCGGCTCTCTCCCTGCTGAATTTGCGCTTCTAGCGCTTCAATCTCTTTTTTCACTTTCGATTTATTTATTTTAGGCTGTCCCGCCGCAGTTGCTTTATTGTTTTTTGACTGCTGCTTCTGCTGTGCTGCCAATTCTTCTTCTTTTTCCCGGGCCATTCGCTCCAGCTCGGCCCGTTTTTGCCGGTAATAGCTATAATTCCCCAAATAAGCGGTAAATTTCTGATTTTCCAATACAATGGTTCGAGTACAAATTGCGTCCAACAAATAGCGGTCATGGGAAACCATAAACACTGTGCCGGGAAATTGCTCTAAAAATTGCTCTACAATTTCTTTGGCGCTAATGTCCAGATGATTGGTAGGTTCGTCCATAATCAGCAAATTAGGCTCGTCTAGAATAATTTTCAACAAAGCAACGCGGGCCTTCTCGCCCCCGCTCAAATCCCCGATGCGCTTTTCTACGTCCTCCCCAAAAAATAAGACCTGAGCCAGCCAGTCTCTGGCTTGATTTAACGTAACATCGTATTGATAGACAATCTCATCAATGATTTTATGATTGGGATTCAATTGCCGGTGCTCCTGGTCATAATAGGCCACCTTAACCCGCGAACCTAAACGTACAGTACCGCCGCTGGGCGTTAGCTGTCCCATAATAATTTTCAAAATGGTGGATTTTCCTACGCCATTGCCGCCAATCAACCCTACTTTTTCGCCTTTGTAGATGGTTTCCGTAAAGCCATGGAACAATACTTTATCTGGATAAGACATAGATAAATCTCGTATTTCCAAAACCACTTCACCGGAGCCAGATACATCCTGCATTTGAAGCAGCATGGATTTATTACTTTGCACAGCCTCCAAACGTTCTATTCTGGAAAGCTGTTTTTCCCTGCCTCTGGCTTGCTTAGATTTAATCCCCGCTTTATACTTGCGAATATATTCTTCGGTGCGGGCAATTTCTGCCTGCTGCTTTTCATAAGCCCGCATCTGGGCCATTTCCTGCTCGGCCTTTAATACCACATAACGGCTATAGTTGCCAGCATAACTTTTCAAGGTATGATGATTTAGCTCCAGCGTTCTGGTGGTAACCTGGTCCAAAAAATAACGGTCATGAGAGATTACCAAAACGGCACCGCGATAATTGCGCAGATAAGTTTCCAACCAATCTAGTGCCTCCAAATCTAAATGATTGGTGGGTTCGTCCAGCAATAATAAATCTGGCTCCCGTACCAAAAGCCGCGCCAACGAAGCCCGTGTTTTTTCACCGCCGCTAAAGCAAGTGATTTCCCGGTTAAAGTCCTGCTCCGAAAAGCCCAACCCTTTGATAATCCCCTTTGCCCTGCTTTCACAGCTAAAGCCTCCCAAATCCTCATACTGATGGGTCAGTTTGCTATATTCCTCCAATAGATTCTCCAGCTTTTCGCCTTCTACCTGCCCCATTTCCATTTCTAACTGCCGCAGTTTATCCCGCATGGCGAAAACGTCCTGGAACATTTCCAACACTGCATCCAACAACGTAAATCCCGGCGCAAACTCCGGCATCTGCTCCATGTAACCCATACTGTGACGGGCGCTCATTTGCAGTTGGCCGTCATCAAAACTCTCTTCGCCGGTGATACAGCGAAACAAGGTGGATTTTCCGGTGCCATTCGGCCCAACCAGCCCCACCTTTTCTCCCTCCTGAATAAAAAAATTCAAATGTGCAAAAATCAAATTGGTGATATACGATTTTCCTAAATTTTTTCCTTGTAATATAATCAAATGTCTCTACTCCTTAGAGCTTGCTTTCCTGAAAACGAGCAGACCGACAGACAGGTCCGCTGAACCTTGTGTTTAGTTTACCAGATATCGAGATTGATTTCAACACGTTTCAAACCGCCCGGCATATCCCGAAACAGCAAAAAAGAAACCATTCCGCAACAGCTCGGCAGGAATGATTTCTTTTTGCAACAACATTCAATTTTTTTCAATATTATACGTAAGCACTTCCAGATTGACTGTCAAATCTACATTACGGATTTCTACATCTTCTGGAATGGTCAGCACAACCGGCGCAAAATTCAAAATGCCCTTGATATTAGTGTCCACCAACAAATCGGCAATATCCTGCGCATATTCAGCCGGTACTGCAATAATACCGATAGATACATCATTTTTTTCAATAAAATCTGCCATTTGATTGATGGCATAGATTGGCAATCCATTTAATTTTAAACCAACCTTGTTCAAATCATTATCAAAAACACCGATAATCTGAAAGCCCCGTTCTCGAAATCCACGATACTGGCTCAAAGCTGAACCTAAATTCCCCGCTCCAATCAAAATGACGTTCCAGCGCTTTGTCAAGCCCAGAATATTCATAATCTCCTGATTTAGCTGTTTTACATTATAGCCCACGCCACGGGTGCCAAACTCCCCAAAATAGGCCAAATCCTTTCTGACCTGCGCTGGCGTTCC
>CABQBF010000186.1 GCA_902462325.1 uncultured Peptococcaceae bacterium | reverse complement strand
CTATGTTTTTTGTTAGTATTTTTTAGGCATATCCAAACCAAAAAAATACTAACAAAAAACATAGGCGCATTATAAAAAATCAATTTATACCAAACTAAATTAAAGCCCTCTATAACTGTACCTACCGAAGCATTTACTAGCGCAACTGTAATTGGACAGTATAAATAAACTACGGAGGTTACAGCCGCAAGTGAAGATGTCCATACAATCACGAAACTTTCCTTATCTGTTGGTTTTAATTCAAAAGCAGAATATAGTGCATAGGCGAAAGCATAGCATAAAACCATCATTAATGTAAAACCCACGAACTGAATTAGAATAGTTGTAAAAAATAATCCCCAGATCATACCTTTGAAGTCACCGCCAAATTTTAAAATGCACCAATAACCTAACCTATTTAAGACACCTGTTTTTTGTAAAACATTCACAAACACCATCGCTGAAACAATCATTACAAAATTAGTCGACGTAAAAGATGAAAGGGCACTAGAAAAATTTGTGACCCCTGTTAAAACCCAAAAAGCTACCATTAAAAATGCAACAGCAAAGCCATTCAACAATTCAAAGGCCAGTAGACAAATTCCCAACAACGCTATTGCAAGAAACTGCTGTATTTGCACGGTGTAAAGTTCATTAACCGGAAACAAAAGAGGAGCTATACAGACGATTAATGATATCACGAACTTTATAAGCATTGCTTTTTTATTTGTAATCTTGCTTACCATGTTATGTCCCCCTATCTCTCACACATATACCATGACGTTTGTAGCTGTCATATAAAAGGCCATGTTGAGTACTGAACAGGAGCACTCCCTCATACCGCATGTACTTCTAGTGCAGTACTCAACACAACAATCGCCTTTATACGACACTCCATATACCTATTGCAATCATTATTCTAATAATTGATAGATAATACCACCTTCGCATTTATCTGGCACAGGACCATTTTGTAATGCACAAATCGTTGGCACTAAATCTACTTGCCGTACTCGCCGCCCAATCACCGTATCTTGTTTTATACCAGCGCCTGCCGCAAAGAATAAGCATTTCATGGAGAATTCATAGGATTCAGTACTACTAAAGGATGCTGCATGATCTTGTGTGCAATGTGGATGTAATATGAAATATAAATCTCCAACATGATCACCATAAAGACCTAAAGCTTCCATCCCATCTCGTTTGACAATGCAATCTACAATCCTTTCGTTTGTTTGTGGATCACGATAGGCATATAAATCGTCAATAATTTTATCCAAAAGCGCATCATAATCTTCTGGCTCAACACAACCATATGGTTCCCGGCCCTTTAGATTTACATAAATGTAACCACTACGTTGGCTAACAGCCGTCGTATGCGCCCAATCAATTTGTGTACGACCCTTTTCATCTTTTATTGTTTTTACATATCCTAAATCACGCATAATATCAATAACGATGCCCCAGGAATCAGCAATCAATGGCTTGGGATAGCCATATTTTCTTGGCAAACCTGCATGATCAGATACAACAAAAATAGTTGTTTCTCCATCATCCAAATGATACAATAATTTCCCAAGGGTATCATCAATATTTTCATAATATTTTTCTAATAATGTATGGAAGTTTTCATAACGCGGGCTTTCTGGACAAATATCAGATAACATATTATGATTTGCGCAATCAATTGAATGCAGGTGGCAATAAAATAAATCCCATTCCTTATGATCCAACAAATAATTGATGGCATCTGCAGCCCATAAATTATTTAACGCCCAGGTTTCCTGCCCAATATAAGGATATGGCCGTCCAGCATTAGAAGGTAATACAAAGGGGCCAACATGTTCCATTAATTCTTTTCCAATTTCCTGCGGATAAAAATATTTTTCGTCCACATGTTTATTGATAGCTGCTGTAACATAAAGCTCCATTTCACTGCCGTCTGCCTTTAAATCAAACAAACGTAATTTATAAGAAACTTCTACTTTCTGCTCATTTTTGTCCAACATAGCATCAGAAATCCAATCGCTCCACGCGCCTACGCTTACTTCACCCAAATATGCATTTTCCTTTTTACTAGCATACAATTTCAAAGACTTGTACACTCCATCTTCAGGAATCAATAAACCCAATCGTCTCAATCTGCCCTGATTCATTGGCAAAATAACTTCCAATGCACCCTGACCTAATTCCATATTCCATCCAGATGCTTCCTTAATCGGTGTTTCAAACTTGTCAATGATAGACATCCACTCTGCTTCGTTTCCAACTGCTGTACCTTCGTTCACATGACCAACTTCAAATAATTCACTAAATCCTTTTTCTCCTTCGTCATTGCCTGACATATTTTCTTCTACTGTTTCCGTTACTTCAAATTTTTTGGTTTCTACTTCTTCCGTCATAACACAGCCAGCACCAGTATCATTTTTGCCAGCAAAATTGGCTTTTAGCTCAAAGTCACCCTTTTTACCAAAATATAATTTATCCATATCAACTCTGGCACCACTTAAACAATCAGCATTCGTGCCATCAATATAAATTACATTTTCCAAGCTAGTCGGTGGAAAAGAGGTCGGATAATTGAAAACTATTGATTTTTTCCCAGCTTTTGCATAACTATCCCATATAAACTCTGCATGACACTGTTTTGAATTCCACCCCAAATCTAAATCATCCAGACTTCTCCCTGAGGTATGATTCCAAAAGCATGTAATTCCATGTGTTCCCGGCCAAGCACCTGTTGCTAAAGTTGCCCAACAAGGAGGTGTAATTGTCGGCAAAGCACCAATCATGCCAACATTTTCTGTCGTAACACCAAGGGTTTCCATTTTTTTAAAGTTGGGTAGTTTCCCTTGTTCCATCAAAGTTTTTACAAATCGCGGATCTGCCCCATCAAAACCAATTACCATTACTTTTTTTGCAGTTGTTCCCATAGCAAAAACCTCCTACGCATTTTCAATTTTTATGAACCTCGAAGTTCGCATGCTTTGTTATTACAGTTTTATTATATTTATAATTTATTTTTATGTAAAACAACTGTGTTTTGTAGATTTTTAACCTTTTCCACAATTATAATTTAAGGCATAATTAAACTATAAAAATAAACTTGAATAGGATGAATTATATATGCAAATTGAGCAATTATACTATTTTTTTGAAGTGGCCAATTGTGCTTCTTTTTCAAAAGCTGCCAATAAAATCTTTACCACACAGCAAAATTTAAGTAAGGCTATCTCCAATTTGGAAAAAGAGCTTGGAAAAAACCTTTTTATTAGACATCCGCAGGGTGTTAAACTAACTCCAGATGGACTTATTTTTTATGAAAAAGTTTCCCATTTGTTAAATGAATTTAACCAACTCAAAGTTGTTTTTTCAACAAATGAACCAGAATCGACAGAAAACTTTTTTGTCAATATTTGCAGCACATTAAGTGTCAATTCGCTGTTAATGCCATCTATTTTACAACAATTATATACACGCTATCCCAGCTTAACTGTCAAGATTCATGAAGAAAATATGTATTCACTTCTACCTTATATTTCAAAAAATAACTGCTTAGGGATTGCATTTTTTTTCAATGATCATTTTAATAATGTGTTATCATCTCAATATGCATCTAAAATTTCTTTTTAAAAAATTTTTACAAGCAGGCTTGGCATTATTGTTAGCAAAAATTCTCCTTTAGCCTCTAAAAAAGATATTTCTTTAGAGGAAGCATTTGCTAATCCGTTTATTTGTAACTTTACTTCTTTATTATCAGAAAATAAATCTTTTAATATATTTAAAGGGAATCTTATCGAGATATCAAGTCAGGAACTTTCTGATTTTCTGCTTGTGAACAATAAAGCAATCAGCTTTTTAATCGAGGCAGCACTTCCCCAAAAAAATCAAAATCTAAATCCTGCGCAAAAATTAACCTTTATTCCGTTTAGAGAAAACATTCTGCTTTCCGCTATGATTTGCAAAAATATTTACTATCCATTTTGCGAAGCTGAAAATATTTTTATCGCCACTGCCCGAGACATTACAAAACGTGATTTTTCGTAAACAAAAGCAACTGCCGGATTATATTGCAGTTGCTTTTGTTCTATATTTTTATAACCACTGTTTTTTGATTTTCGGTTTCCATGGTTAAAATATTCTTGTCACCTCCCCAATAAAGAACTACTAGTAATAAAATTTCAAAACGCATCTCCATCCACCCACAAGCCCAGCCATAATTCATCCATCCTTTACCGCACCAGCGCTCTCCGCCCCGTTTCTGCTTTATTTCTGCTATTCCTAGAAAATAACTAGAAAAATCCAATATTTTTCTCCAATTGTACATTAGTCAATGATGTGAGACTGAAAAAAGTGAAAAAGTTCAAAGTA
>CABQBF010000185.1 GCA_902462325.1 uncultured Peptococcaceae bacterium | reverse complement strand
GTAGCGCAGCAGCCGCCAGCCGTCAATGGTCAAGATGAACGCTTCGCGCCATTGACTGCCGCCGCCCGCCGCGCTTTTTGGCAGACAAGGCGGGCAGGCACAGATTGCGCCTGCCCGCCCATACACATTCTGGCGATTGTAGATATTGGATTTTCAACCGGAGTTGTGGTCGGGTGCGCCCTGTTTCAGGGCGTACCCGACGCTGTTGTTTGCTACCTGATTCCAACGGGACGAAATTAGCGATGGTCTTGCTCTTTTGTTACCGCTTTGGCGGTTCTTATTTCCAAGCAGGGATTCAGATCGGCTCACTGTTAACTGGATGGTCGATATAACCGCTCATTCATAAAATATTTACAGTCCACATTAGAGACGCGGATTGCCTTTTTCGGCCATTCATGGTAAACTTATTATAGGGGTAGAATATCTATCTGACAAACTATGATTGGAGGTAACGCCATGTATCGTCCCAATGATGCCTGGTTTGGCTGCGTGTGTTGGTGGTATTGGTGCGACTCCCGATTATGGAGAGGCCGTAGCAAAATCGTTTCTGTTGGCGCATAAGCCAGACTGGTAATTAGTCGGCTTGTGTGCTTTTCTATTATGTGTTCAGATTTCTTATGGGGGGATTATAATGCGCAGTTCTATGAGCGTTTCTATAAAAATCTTTTTTCGCTCCATTATCTATTTGGCGATTTGCGCCGTCCTTTTTCTGCTGTCTAATTTCTTCCTGATGCGATTTTTCAATGCCTCCAACTATTTGGCAGAATTCCATGTGACCAGCTTGAAGCTCGGCATCGTCGGCTACATAGTATTTTCCTTTTTAAGCTACGAATACACCAACCTGCCCCGGACATCTGCCTTACAAGAGGCATTAGAAATCATTCCTTCTTCAAGGTCGAAACTTCTTTGCTCTCAAAGTATGGTTTTAATCTCGCTGCTGTTGATCTGGAGCATCAACATCTTTGGTTGGATACTCGGAAAATATGTACAATTGCAAATTCACTACCCAGCGTTCTTCCTTAATTCCATTCCCAGCATTTTTATTGACTTCTTCTTGCCCGGAGTAATTGCCATATTAGTTGGGGCGCTCTTGTCACAAAAAACTGTTCGTGAAGTCGCATACTGCATTATCATTGTTTCTGCGCTGGTTTGCAGTCCTGTTCCCTCAGGGATATTTGCAAGCGAATCGATATTAGGATATCCGGTATTGGCGTTTTTCGATTGGTTTTCTATTCTTGCTCCAAATACAAGTTGGGTCGCAGACGACATATATGGGGCATCCATTGAAGCATATCGTTGGGTTCTTGCAGCATTCTGGATTCTGTTATTGACTGCGGCTATAGTTTTCGCAACGCCCAGACGAAATAGAAAAACCTATATGATGGCTTCTGTTCTTATTGTTCTTTCTTTACTTTGCGGCGTGCGGTTCGTTTGCCGCAGCAATGATAGCATTATACGAAAAGATTACAGACCCTATGGGACATTACAACATGAATTCACTTACCGCCAAAAATATCCTGAGCAGCAAGAACTGCCGGCTGATTTTCATGTTTCAAAATATTGTATTGAGCTTACTGTTCGGAACAATACGAAGGCAACTGTTCGTATTGAGTTAAAAGAGAACGACCGGAACGAATATCGTTTTACCTTATACCATGGTTATGTTATAAACTCCATTAAAGACGGAAACGGAGACAAGTTGAATTTCGACCAAAATGGCGATTATGTTACAGTATATGCGCCTATGGGAACGAAAGAACTGAACTTTTCCTATTCCGGAAGTGCAGGAAAGTATTTTTCCAATTATCAAGGCATTGCGCTGCCGGGCTATTTGCCGTATTACCCCGTTCCTGGCTTTGTGAAATTTTATGAAGCTGGGCAAATAGTCGTGAATACTGATCTTGAACCCACAGACTATGAAGTTTATGTAGATTCAAACATGGCTGTAGCATCTAATCTCCCCAAGACCGACGATAATACCTTCTCTGGAAATGCTGATGCGGTGTCGTTATACGGAGGAATGATTGTTCCCGAAGAGAAAGAGGGTATCGTATGCTGGTATAGCCCCATCGGTGCCCGGAGTATCAAAATCAGCGGATATCAGGAGGCTTGGAAAAGACTCGCCGATCAAGTTGGTGAAACAGCAGCATTCGACCTGATTGGAAAGACCATTTTCATGCAGCCGGTAACAATTATGGCTGCCAACTCTGGTCAGGAAGGATATGTCGAATTCAGCGATCATATTATAACGGCAGACTGGTCGGTTACGGCAGATTCTCTTTGCAAACAGCATTTACTTGCAACGATGCCCAAGGAGAAAAGCACAATGCTGCTGTATAACGTGTTCTCGGATTATCTGATTTTTGGCGGCAGCCGTGAGGTTACTGAAATCCCGTGGTCGAGCATTGAAATTCTTACTCGATATGATTCTGCCAATGAAATAGAAGATTTGGAGGAATGGTCAGGGTACATAGAAGCCAGCAATCTCTTTTCTGAACTGTTCAGCTATAAAGCCAACCTGTTAGGAGAAGACTTCGTCTTGAAAACAGTTTATCAGTATCTGAAAAAATCGGCTCCAGAATGCAACCAAATAGAATTTCTTTATAGATTGGGGGAATAAGAATGCTAACAGTTGATAACCTTTCCAAGAGCTTCGGTAAGAAAACCGTTCTTGATAATATTTCTGTTCAGCTAACGCATGGAGTTTATGGCTTGCTTGGCCCAAACGGTTCCGGGAAAACAACCTTTATGCGGTGCATTGCAGGAATTTACCGTTATAATGGAAGAATCATTACACCTTCCAACGTGGGGTATCTTCCTCAAAAATTTGGAGCATTTCGGGAACTCACGGTTTATGAGGTTCTGGAGTATTTTGCTGAATTGAAAGGAATACCCTCCAATCGCCAAGGAAAGGACATCCATGACTGCCTGGAAGATGTAAATCTTTGGGAGCGCCATTCTGATAAGGTAAAAACACTGTCTGGTGGAATGATCCGGCGGCTTGGTGTTGCACAAGCCCTGCTTGGGAATCCCGAACTAATCCTTGTTGATGAACCTACCGCCGGACTTGATCCTGAAGAAAGACTGCGCTTCAAAAATCTGATTTCTCAACACCGAGAGGACTGCACGATATTGATTTCAACACATATCGTGGAGGATGTTGAAGCTCTTTGCGACCATATAATCATACTGTCACACGGGAAAAATATTTGCCAGGACACGCCGGAAAATATACGGAAGGCTGCAACGAAGCATGTGTGGCATGTTTCAGAGAAAAGGCAGAAAGAACTGACTTCTCCATACTACATCCTGCGCAGGGAGCAAATTGATGGGGAAGCATACCTGCGTGTGCTTTCCAATGAAGAACAACCCGGCAAATCGATTCAACCGACACTTGAAGATGGATATATAAATATAATAAGGGGGATACGATGAGGCTGCGCTTGAAATTGTTACGCATTATTCTGCGTAATTGTAAGCCCCTGTTCTTCATTCCTATCATTATCGCATACTGCCTGCTGCCGGGCGTGTCTGCTTTCAAGTATTTTTATGTTGATTCCTCAGAGGCACGCAGCACTTTTATTTATATGACACAAGTGTTTATTCCCTTATGTGGACTGCTTTGGCCGATGGGATATCTCCATGTCTGGGTAGAAGGCGACGGGTGTGAAGCGCTTCGTGCCTGCACAAAATACCACAAAACTTGTGTTGGCGAATTGCTTTTGCTTTGTTCAGCTTATTTGCTGATGGTCTTTCCCACAATTGCATTTGCAGTAATCATGTTCCATCTATCCTGGCTGGAATATATGCGTCTTGCATTGCAGTTTAGTATTATAATCAATTTCCTCTATTTCATGATCATGCTGCTTAAAAATGTGACGATAGGCTGCATCCCTGTTGTAGCATATCTCCTACTTTGCTTTTATATTTCAGGGTCAGCCGATTTTGCGTCATTTTCGATTATCGCGCCGAATTTGCCCGCAGAATTTTCAAATTGGAACACTCTGCTCGTAATTTTTGCATTGTCTGCGCTTTGCCTGTTGCTTGGGTATCTGCTGGATAGATTTTTATATAGATACAGATAAACAATGAGAGTTTTTCTTTTATGCCACATTTTTAATAAAATTTCCCACAGGATCGGTTTTTGAGGCGTTGATCCTGCCTTTAAGATATGCCGGGCGCACCCTCGGTTAAAAATAGGGTGCCTTTGCAGAACGGGAAACGGACTGGCAAGCAGGGCAAAGCGGTACCCACTTTGCTGCTTGCCAACCTGCGAACCCTGCCGGCTTCACACTTGGCAAGCAAGGTGGCTTGGAGCCACTTTTCGCTTGTTGGGGAAATTTGTCCCCAA
>CABQBF010000184.1 GCA_902462325.1 uncultured Peptococcaceae bacterium | reverse complement strand
CTGGGCGTGTTCACGCCGTATACAAAGGACTCGATGCACTTTTTCACCTGCTCGTAAGATAAATTGTCCACCTTCACAAAGGGCGCCAAATAGGTATCAAAGGAAGAAAAGGCCTGGGCCCCCGCCCATTCATTCTGCATAATGCCTAAAAAGTTGACCATCTGATTGCACAGCGTGGATAAGTGCTTGGCCGGCGCCGACGTAATTTTGCCGGAAATCCCGCCCAAGCCTTCCTGAATGAGCTGCTTTAACGACCATCCGGCGCAGTAGCCGGTCAGCATGGATAAATCGTGAATGTGCAAATCGGCGTTGCGGTGGGCGTTGGCAATCTCTTCGTCATAAATCTCCGAAAGCCAGTAGTTGGCCGTAATGGCGCCGCTGTTGCTCAAAATCAAACCGCCTACCGAATAGGTGACGGTGGAGTTTTCCTTTACCCGCCAGTCGGTCACATCCAAATAACTGTCCACCAATTCTTTATAATCCAAAATGGTCGATTTCATATTGCGGATTTTTTCCCGCTGCTTGCGGTATAAAATATAGGCTTTGGCCACATCGGCATACCCGGCCTGGATCAGCACGTCCTCCACACTGTCCTGAATGTCCTCCACCTGAATGCGGTCCTGCTTGATTTTCGGCTCAAAATCGGCCGTAACCTTTAACGCCAGCAAATCAATCACGCTGGGATGATATTGCTTTTCCTGCGCTTCAAAGGCCTTGGTAATGGCCTTGCTGATTTTGGCAATATCAAACTCGGCGATAGCGCCGTCTCGTTTCACCACTGTATACATCTCAACACCCCTATTTCTGCTTTTTCTCTCTTTACGCCCGGTCTACGGTAACACCCCGCAGCTCTGCCTGCGGGATCCAGGGCAGCACCGCCTGCCGCAACGCTTCCAGTTGGGCCGCCGAATAGCTGTGCAAGCCGGGCTGCAACACCCGCTCCGAATTTTCAAAGCTCTGCAAAAAATAACGCTGGGCTCCTTGGAGCCAGCGCCCAATGGCCTGTAATTCCTCCGGCCCGTGCAGCTCCCGCACCACTGTTGTGCGGAACTCATAGGGCAGCCCGCCTTGCAGCAAAAACGCTGCGCTCCGCTGCACCTGGGGCCAGTAAAGCGCCCCTACCCCGCAGGCCGCGCCATAGCGGGACGGACTGCTTTTGATGTCCATAGCCACATAGTCCACCAGACCTTGCTCTGCCAGACGCTGCAGCCGCTCTGGAAAGCTGCCGTTGGTATCCAGCTTGACCAGATAGCCCATGGCTTTGATTTGCTCCAAAAGCTGCGGCAGCTCCGCCTGCATCAACGGCTCGCCGCCGCTGATGCAAACGCCGTCCAGCAGCCCCCGCCGGCTTTGCAGAAAAGTCAGCAAATCGGCTTCGGTATACTGGCTGGGCTGTCCGCAGGGCAAAAGGTCCCCATTTTGACAAAAGGGACAGCGGAAATTACAGCCTCCGGTAAACACCGTACAAGCCACCCGGCCCGGATAATCCAACAGCGTTAATTTCTGCAGTCCTTGCAAGGATACCATCCCTTCACGCCCCTTCCAAACATCTGCTTCAAATTATAACACCTTTCTCACCGCCGTTCAAACTATCACCAGCGCCGCGCCCCGCCGCCAGAAAAGCAGACAAACCCATTGATAAAGCCATTTTTTTACTTACAAAAAGATTTTTAATATTATCCAGTCCGTTTATTTTATATATGATTTTGCTACATTTAGTATGATTTTTTAGGTTTTTTCGAAAAACACAGCTAAATCTAGTATTTCAGTTGGATAACAGGAAAAGAATCTGTCTCAAAATGATTCTTCGAAAATACAGGAGGTAGCCTCCCTTTTTCTCTTCATTTATGGATAAAATTCACTGGCCAACAAAAATTGGACATGAATGTTTAATAAATAAAGCAATCAAATTGTAAAATTATACATGTCATAGGAAACCTGCGACAGCCACTCTAAAAATCATCAGACAGTCCAATACCGATAGGGTAGACATAGGAACAAGTCAAGGTGCATAAATTTCCTGGTATTGTTTCGGAGTGAGATAATGCAAGGCATAGGCTGACCGCTGTTCATTAAAAAATGTGATATATTCATCGATTTCTGTTTCAACAGGCCTACCCCCTATGACATGGAAGTCCATGAATAATTCTGCTTTTATTCATCTGTTAATAAATTCCTTATATACGTCATATGGTCTTATTTCTTCTTTTTCTGCTCATGGTTTGTTGGCTTCAGCTGCCATTTTTCATATAATCTTTTTTATATGCCTTGACTATACAATATAAGTGCAATGGGAAATAAAAAAGTGATTCATAAGGAAAAAAACAGTAAAATAGCGTTTGGGAAGACATCTATAAAAGGAGTTCCATTATAAATCACTATAAACACTTTACCATCGAAGAAAGAGAAAAGATACTATTTTTGCTTGCACAAAAGAAAACAATTTCAGAAATCGGAAGAGAAGTGAACAGAAATAACTCTTCCATATCACGGGAACTGTCTCGCAATAAGGATTCTAAAGGGATCTATTCTCCAGCTAAAGCCCAGAAATGTTATCAGCGACAAAGAAAGCATTGCGGAGCCAGAAAACTGCTGTTAAATCCGATCATAAAAAATGTTTCATGTCCACAAAATTTCAATTTTATACTCATATTTGTTTCTCGCTTTTCTATTTTTGTTTTGGTTTCGTTTTGACTTTACTACTGTTCTTTGATATACAGATACTTCTGCAGCACGCAACCACCTGTTAGATATTTTTCTGTCATACACATCTGACAATGAGTATATTTATATGGATCAATTCGATAAACGCCTCCTTTTATAGAAATCGCACCTGATTTGCACAGAGATTCACACTTTAAGCATCTGCGACACGCATTGTATTTTCTTACCTGATATCCAAACATACGATAATACGCATCTCTTTCTACTTTCTTTTTACAATTTAGTAGCTTTATCTGTGCTGCATAAGGATACTCTGTGTCCTCTACTGATTGCACGGAAACAATCAGCTCTTTTGTCTTTACGTCTAATAAAATGACCTCTGAAAGATCTGGTTTACTGTAATCATCCGAAATAATACCCAATGGGCAAAGCATACCAATAAATTCATTGGTCAATGGTTTTTTAATCGATATACTCGAATACTTTTGTCATCTAGGTCTTGACGATATAAAATCCGAATATCATCAGAAGCTGGTACACCGTTTCCACCTTGACGAGCTTTCCACCAACCATCATCAACATAAACTTCTGCATCTGGCTTACCAATCATTTTTGCAAAATTGATCAAAAATATTCTCCAAGCTTTATACTGTTCCGGCATGTATACAGTAGATAAAAACTGCGAACGTGCAGAGTTATTTGGACAGCACCAACAACCTACGCGATCATATCCCAACCGATATGCATCATTAAAATCTACATTTTCCCCAAGTAGATATAGCCACACATCTGCATCAATCCAATCAATAATCGGCGATGCCACAGTCTGTTTTTGAATTTTTACGGATTCTGCTTTGTCTTCTACACGATTATATCTACTGCGTGCTGAAAACTCCGGGTGACGAATTCCGTAAAATGTTAAAATTTGGGGGTTCACAAAAAACGTATTTAATACTCTAGTTAACAGCCCCGTTTTAAACATGGAGCAACAGAATCTTAGCATACGTGCTGGCGGCCCAATTTCTCTACAAACCTCATAAAAGTTCTCTTCTTTATTCTAAAAATTGCTTTCGGATTTGCTTGTCGATACCGTTTTGCATATTCTATCGTTAATAGAAATTCTAACGTTGTATCACTAAAAATGTGCAATAAATTCGGATTAGCAAGCGCTTTAATTGTTAAATCAGTAACAACTGTGGAATCCTTTCCACCAGAAAATGAAATCACGATATTTTCATTTGGAAATTTCTCTGCTTTTTTGCGTATGAAATTCGTCGCTTCGTCTACTATAAAATCCAATAGTTGTTTATTTGCTTGCACATATCTTTTTGCATAGAAATCAAAAGCATTCTCTTTATTTTCTTCTTGATATAAATCTAACTGTTATCTTATTGCGCCCGCTTCTAATCGTTTATAAAAGTCTTTCGTAATCAGAATGGATTTTCCATTTACATAGTATCGGTTTACGGAACACCACACAGAATCATTTTTATATGCTAATGGTTTTCCAATTAAAATCTTAAACAATAAACGTTCTTCTGAAAATACCGGTTTTATATCTGTTGTCATTAGTGAGAGTTTTCCTCCATATAACGGGCAAATTTCTAATTCTGTATCATCCGCAAACTTTACGACTGGAACTTTACATTCTTTGCACCAATAAACATCTGAAGGCGCAAATTGCTCTGT
>CABQBF010000183.1 GCA_902462325.1 uncultured Peptococcaceae bacterium | reverse complement strand
CCCAACCAATGGGTCACACTGCGCCACATTAAAATGGCATAAGGCGCATCATCAATATCATCTAACACCGAAGCGCCAACGGTGGCAAATCCCGACATCGACTCAAAAAAAGCATCGGTCACCGTTGTAAAGGTGCCTGTCAGCAAATAAGGCATCATCCCCACCAGCGTGGCCAAAATCCAACCATAGGTGGCAATGGCCGCACCGTCCCGCACCTGAATATGCAGCTCCTGTTTCCCCGGACGAAACAGCGCTACCAACGCCCAGCCCAAAAACAAAGTGACCGGCAGCAGCAATAAAAAAATCCAACCACAGGATTCTCTGTAAAGTACCGCAATTGCCAGAGGAAATAGCATACTGCAAGCCACAATCATCAATAGCTTACCAATATTATGCCAGACTATATTTCCCTTGTATCCTCGTTTCATCATTCATCCCTCACCAGCGGCTCAAACATTGCATTTTCCTCCAGTTTATCCATCCCATGCTGCTGCTCATATTGCCGTCTGTTTTTACGCAAGGGACGAATTAACACCAATATCGTATAAATTTCCAAACGGCCCACCAACATCAGCAGGCTTAAAAGCCATTTCGATAGCGTTGACGCATTGGCATAGCTTTCCATCGGTCCCCAAGCGCCAATGGCCGGTCCAATCCCTCCTAAGCAGCTCATTGCTGCCGTCAGTCCATCCAGCATATCTGCACCCAACATGCACAATAAATAAGAGGACACCGCCAGCAGACACATATAAATATAAAAAAACATGGTGACACTGAGTACCACATCCTCATCTAACGGCTTCCCGTTGGACTTTAAGCGGGTTACCAGACGGGGATGCAAAAAGCGACGCACTTCCTGCACGGCCTTCTGCGCCAATATCACATGGCGGTCTATTTTAATCCCGCCGGTGGTAGATCCGGCACAAGCGCCGCACAACATCAGCAATATCAAAATAATCTGCGCCGGAACGGCCCACTGCTCAAAATCGGCGGTAATAAAACCGGTAGTCGTAATGATAGAAACCACTTGAAACGCTCCGTAACGGCAGGCCTGCGGCAAATTATAACCATAATCGGGCAAAAGGAACCACACGACCAGCCCGGTTGCTATCACAGTCACTGCCAGATAAACCCGCAGCTCCAAACTCTCCCAAAAGCAGCGCAGACTACGTGTACGCAGCGCATAAAAATATAAAGAATAATTGATGCCGGCGATAAACATGGAAAACACCGTTACCCAATCTATCCAAATGCTGTTATAATAACCAATGCTAAGATTTTTGGTGGAAAATCCGCCTGTAGCGATGGCTGAAAAGCCATGATTGACCGCATCAAACAAGCCCATGCCAGCAAAACGGTATAACAGAATGACCAGCAGCGTATTTAACATATAAATCAACCATAAGCTGCGGGCCGTTTCTGTAATTTTGGGCTGCAGCTTGCTTTTCACCGGCCCAGAGGCTTCGGCGCGGAAAATCTGCATGGCACCGGTTCCCTGCCCGGCCAGCAAAGCCACAAACAGCACCAAAATCCCCATACCGCCCAGCCAATGGGTCAAACTGCGCCATAACAAAACACAACGGGCTACCCGCTCCACATCCGGCAATACGGAAGCTCCTACTGTAGTCAAACCGGACATGGCTTCAAAAAAAGCATCGGTCACTGTTTGGAATGTGCCCGTCCCCAAATAAGGCAGCATAGCAATCACCGTCGCTATCAACCAGCCATAAGCCACAATGGCATAGCCTTCCCGCAGATAAAGCCGGTTCCTTCGGTGCTGAAACGGACGTTTTACAAGGAAGAGCAAGAGGCCTGCCAAAAACGTGATGACAGCCATCTGTAAAAAGATGTGATATTCCTGCTCGCCATAATAAAATCCCGCAGCGGCAGGAATCAGCATACTGCCGCCCAAAATCATCACCAGTTTACCAATACTGCTCCACACATAGCTTTTCCGCATATCCTACACCTCGAGTCGGAGAAAATGTTCCACCTTTCGCACCACATTGGCCGCCGCAAAAATAATAATACGATCCCCTGGCATCAGCACATCATCGCCAGATGGAATGAGCGCGTCATTATCGCGGAAAACTGCGCCAATCAAAATGCCTTTTGGCAACCCCAAAGCTTTAATCGGTTTTTGAATCATCCGTTTCATGCGGGCGTTCAGGATAATTTCATATACTTCGGCCGAACCTTTTTCCAAAACGCTGATCGATAAAAATTCGCTGTTGCGCACAAAACGCAAAACCGCTTCCGCTGTCAGCAAACGGGGGCTGATGGCAATATCAATCCCTACGGCCTCAATCAAGGGCAAGTAATCGGACCGCCGCACCTGGGCAATGGTTTTGGACGCGCCCAGCCGTTTGGCCATCAACGACACCAGAATGTTCAGCTTGTCATCCTCCGTTAAAGCCACAAATAAATCGGTATCCTGCACCCCTTCATCCTGTAACAAATCAATATCGCTGCCATCACCGTTCAAAACAATGGCTTCATTTAATAAACCGGCCAAATGCTTACAGTGTTTATAATCCTTTTCAATAATTTTTACTTCCAGGCCCCGCTTTTCCAACAGTTGTGCCAAATAAAACGCCACTCTGCTGCCGCCCAGCAGCATCACCGAATGAATGCTACGGCGGGCAAACCCCAAATATTTTTCCACTTCCCGCATTTGGTCTGTGCGGCGAATTAAAAAAATACGGTCCCCTTGCAAAATCTGATCGTCCCCGCGGGGAATGATCAGCTCATCTTCCCGCAAAATAGCGGCAACCAGAAAATGATACTGGCCATGAATTTCCTTCAGCGCATAATTGATAACCGGATTGCCTTTTTCTATCTGCAATTCCAGCAACATAATCTTCCCTTTGGCGTAATAATTGACATCCACCGCCTCCGGCACCGAAATAATTTTCGCAATCTCCGCAGCGGCAACCCGCTCCGGATTAATCATCAAATCAATATTCAACGCCGGATTAGAAGCCAGCTTATTGGTACGGTCATATTCGGGCTTCCGCACCCGGGCCACCGTCTTTTTTACCCCATACTGACCAGCCAGCATACAGGCCAGCATATTTAACTCATCGTTCTCAGTTACTGCAATCAACAAATCGGCTTCATCGATATCAATACTCTCTAACAAACGGGAATCGGCGCCATTGCCTAAAACAGCCTGTACATCTAAATTTTCCTCCACATTCTGCTGCCGTTCCTCATCTTGTTCGATGACAAATACATCATGCCCTTCCTGCGATAACGTCTGTGCAATGTTATATCCAATTTTTCCGGCACCAATAATAACTGCTCTCATCCTCATCCGCTCCCCGCTCTGCCAATTTGTATTTGTCTGCAACCAACCTTTTATAGTTCCCTCTATTATACCACTGAAATTGCCGCTTGCAAGCAGATTATTCCTGTTATCAAGGAACACATTTCTTTATCAAGGAACACATTTCTGTAGCAAACAGTTTATCGCAAAATAAAAACGCGCCCGTTCCTAAAACAACCAGCGCGTTTTCTTTATCCTATCTTCAATGGTATCTTCCAATCGTATTTTCAAAGGATGAAAGTTTTACAAAACCTCTCTGAAAAATTTAGAATACTTGGTCCTCCTGTTTCATAGCTCTCAAGCGCTGTAGCCGACAAATCCCTGCAAGATTACCCCACAGACCTCCCAACACTGGCACCACAAAGGCAGCCACCATAGATGGGCACCATTCCAAAAATTCTGGAACCAAAACAACCAATAAGAGCACTGCACTGAGTATCCCGTAAACTGTACCGAAGCCATAAAGCAATAACCTTTCCTGCCGGGAAAATCTGGTGCCAAGCCAGCCCAGCCCTCCCAATACAAAAGCAAAGAAAGGCAAAAAATAAAATGTCCAAAGAAAAAGCTCCGCATCCAGCCTTGCCATAGCCAACGACGCCAAAGCAGGAAACGCCATACAAAACAACAATCCTTTTTGCAGCATACTCCGTTCCTCCTGTTTTATACATTTTTCAAATGCAGAATTTATTTTTATTATACTACATTGACAGAATATTGCAACTGTTTTTGACAGGATATGTTGAACCTACCCATTCTACCCAACACGTTCGAAAAAAATCTCAAAAAATTTCAAAAAAGGTGTTGACATTCTTTCTATGATACGATAGAATAATCAACGTCGCCGAGAGATGGCGGCATCATAAAAGCCATGGCATGTTGGAGAAGCGGCTTAACTCACCAGCCTTTCACGCTGGCATTCACGGGTTCGAATCCCGTACATGTCATTTACCCTTTGGGAGTTTAGCTCAGCTGGGAGAGCGTCTGCCTTACAAGCAGAATGTCGGCGGTTCGATCCCGTCAACTCCCATTTT
>CABQBF010000182.1 GCA_902462325.1 uncultured Peptococcaceae bacterium | reverse complement strand
GCAGGAAGCAATGATGTTAGGAATTTCGCAGCTATGTGCAACTTCTGCATCGTTTACTCTTGGAATTTTTCTGTGGATACCAACCCAAGCGATGTCGGAGCAGTGTACAGCACCGCACATGTTCAGGCAGCAAGCCATAGAAATTTTCAGTTTTGCTGGCAGATCATCTGTTTTGAAGTATTCGAACAGGTCATCCATAACAGCTTTTACAGTACCAGAAGCATCGGTAGCAGCACTGTGGCAGTGTACCCAGCCCTGTGTATGCAACATATTTTTCAGGGATTTACCTGTACCGCCTACTGGCCAGCCAGCAGCTTCTACTTCTTCAACCAAAGCATCAATTTTGCTTTCGTCTTCTAATAAAAATTCTACGTTGTGACGAGAGGTAAAACGCAGTTTACCATCGCAGTATTTGTCAGCAATGTCTGCAAACCATCTTAAGGTTTCGATAGACAACAGACGTGGAGAACCTACACGTACTGTGTACAGAGCACCAGCAGGACCAACGTGTTTCATAACACCTGGTTTCAGATATTCATGATACTGCCACTGTCCGTAGTTTTTCTTGCTCATTTCCGGCATTTTGTCCCAGTAATGAGGTGGTCCGATATCTGTAGGAGCGAATTGAGAAATCATTAGTTAGCACCTCCGTCTTTTTCTTCAAAATCTTCTGGATACCAGAAGTAATATGGGTTTTCACGAGGATGTTTAACCATCTGTGGGATTGGATCCAATTCTACAGCCTTCAGGAATTCAGCCATACCTTTTCTGTAGATTAATTCGCCCAGTCTTTCACGAACTTTGGCGTTTTCATCCCACCATTCCCAGGTTTTTTCTACTAAATCTTTGAATTCTTCGTAGTCATTTTCTTTATCCATTGGCATGAATGGAACTACAACCCAAGACAAGAATGCGGACTGTACGATGGTAGCTTTACCGCCCATCAGGATGGTAGCGCCTTTTTCTTTACCAACGTGCAGAGCTTTTGGCATTTCGTTGATGCAGTGCATGCAACGGGTGCAGTTTTCATTGTCAACGGTGATTTCTTTCTTATCTGCATCATAGGAGATACATTTGGTTGGGCAGTAACCGCAAACCAGACCTTCAATATCGAAACCGGCATCAGCATAGTTTGCTACTTCAGCCTGGTCGATCTGAATGGCATCTCTCCAGGTACCCAGAACGGAAATATCGGCACGAGCCTGTGCGGAAATACAGTCATTTGGGCAACCGGAAACTTTAATTTTGGATTTGTAAGGCCACATTGGTCTGTGCAGTTCGGTCTGGTAAGCCTGGGTAATGTTGTACAGGAAATCCAGAGTATCGAAGCATGCATATTCACAACGGCCAGGGCCTACACAGCAGCTTGGGGTTCTGAAGTTAGAACCGGAACCACCTAAGTCCCAACCAGCATAAGACAGGTCATTGAAGCATTCCTGCAGATGATCGGTTGTGGTACCCAGGAACACGATATCCCCTGTTGCACCGTGCATATTGGTCAAACCGGAACCATGTTTTTCCCAAATATCGCACAGGGTACGGATATCTTCAGAGTTATAGAACCAACCGGATGGCTGGTTAACACGAATGGTGTGGAATTCGGTAACTGCTGGGTATTTTTCTGGTACGTCAGTGTAACGGCCGATAACACCGCCGCCGTAACCTCTAACCCCTACGATACCACCGTGTTTCCAGTGTACGCGTTTTTCTTCATATGAGTCTTCTAATAAATCTAACAAAGTGGCAGCCTGTTCGTTTTTCGCAGCACTTTTTTCGATTTCTTTGACGAAGGAAGGCCATGGGCCTTTTTTCAGTTCGTCCAGCATTGGTCTAGCTTTTGCCAAATCCATACACCTCCATAATTATTTCTAGCAATTAGCTTGCTATTAATATACCTTTTCGAAATCAAAATTAGAATTCGCTTAATGTGATAGCTCCAACTGGGCAAATCAGCACACAGCTCTGGCATCCCAGACATTCGTTTTCAGTAACTTCAGCGTGTTCATTTACAACGAATACGGAACCTGGGCAAGCGCCTGCACATTCACCACATGCAACACATTTGTCTGCATCTACGCTTGGCATAAACATTCTAAACAACTCCTTTCAGGTTGGAATTAACCAGCTTCGCTAATCGATAATCGCGATAAACACAAAACCCGGATAAAAACATCAGAGTTAATCAAACACACCATTATCATTACATATTCCACGGATTTTTGCAATATTTTTTTCAAAAAATCGGCTCAAATTCAGCAGTATAATCAATAACGTTTGAATTATCAAACAATAAGAAAATTCTATCAAATTTTTTGCCGTTTTTTTTGCTGATAGACCTGGGCCAGAGAGACCATCTGCTCTGCCCATCCGGGTGCAGCGCTAACATGCAGATGGTGGTAACCGGCCAGTGTGTTTTTATAAAGCAGGCCGTCCCAGCCCGGTACAATGCCTTTTCCCCGCTGCGTTTGAAAGCCGTAGCGCACCTCCGGCCCCATGTTGATAACCTGCGAATTATGAAACTCATGGCCCCGCACCAACATACCCGCCGGGTAAAACGGGTTGCCCGGCTCCACCTGCTGAATGGTGTAGCCAATCCCCTGCGGCTTGGCTTTCATTTCTACATCGCAATCAAACACGCCCACCATAGGATATACGTCTCCAGCGGTCACAATATGCTTGGCCAGATACATCAGGCCGCCGCATTCGGCATACACCGGCATATCCTCCTCAATTTTGGCCTTGATTTGCCCTAATAAGCTCTGATTGGCACTGATTTGCTCAGCCATCACTTCTGGAAAACCGCCGCCGATATAGAACGCATCCACATCGGGCAGCTGGGTATCCTCCATCGAATTGACGGGTACCAACTGCGCGCCGGCTTCTTCCAAAGCCTCTAAATTTTCGGGATAATAAAAGCTGAACGCTTTATCCCGCAGCACACCTATTTTTACACTGGGCTGCTGAGATTGTAAACAAACAACTTTTTCCGCTGCTGGCAATGGCGCTGCACTGTGAGCCACCGCCAACAGTTCATCCAGATTCACATTATCCGTTACCAGTTTGCCCAACAACACAATGCGGTTCTGCAGTTCGTCCTGTTCACCGGCAGGAATCAAACCTAAATGACGGTCCGGAATTTCTACCGCCTTCGATTTGGGCAGCAAGCCCAGCACCGGCACATCGCAATACCGCTCGATACTCTGCCGCAAAATACTTTCATGACGGGGCCGCGCCACCTGGTTTAAAATCACGCCGCCAATGCGAATGCGCTTATCAAATCCCACCACACCATTGACCAACGCCGCCACGCTGCGGGTAAGCCGGGTACAGTTTACCACCAAAATAACCGGCGTATCGATGGTGTAGGCCAGCTCCGCGCTGCTGTTGCTGCCGTCCACATCCAAACCGTCAAACAACCCCATAGCCCCTTCTACCACACTGATATCGAACCCTGCCGAATGTTGGATAAAAGATTGCCGCACACCGTCGGCGCCCATCATAAACAAATCCAAATTGCGGCATTGCTGACCGCTGGCAAAGGTCATCCAACTTGGGTCTATATAATCGGGCCCCTTTTTAAAAGGCTGCACCAAAAGCCCCCGGTCCGTTAAGGCTTTCAATAGCCCCAACGTGAAGGTTGTTTTCCCCGACCGGCCCTGTACAGCGCCAATCAAGACTCGCGAAATCTCATTACTCAATCTATCACCACATATCTTTCTGGAATATTTTGCTGTATCTCTTTCTTGTCTTTATTGTACGCCAAAACCGCACTTTGTGCAATTCTTTCTTTTTACCAGTTATTCAGTAGGATTTTCCGATTTTGTCGATTAGTTTCCAGAAGCAAACAGAGGACAGAAAACCCGCCCTCTGTTTGTTGATAAAAACTTTTTTACATTATCAAAAATGAGTCACAAATTACTGTAGCCCATCAAATATTGATCAATTTCTCTGGCCGCGTCGCAGCCTTCTTTAATTGCCCACACCACCAACGATTGTCCCCGGTGCATATCGCCTGCGGTAAAGACGCCTTCCTTGCTGGTAGCATGAGCATTTACCGTTGTTTCTACCCGTCCTCGCCCATCGACGGTTACACCGAAGGCTTTGGCTGCCGCTGGCTCACAGCCTACGAAACCGGCCGCAATCAGAGCCAACTGACAATCTACCCGATATTCGCTGCCTGCAAGCGGTTCCATTTTGGCGCGGCCTGTTTTTTCATCCAGCACTGGCTGTAATTTTTGCAGAATAGCGCCGCACAGCTTGCCCTGCTCATCTTTCACAAATTCTTTTACAGTGGTCTGATAAAGCCGCGGTTCTTTGCCAAACACCGCAATACTCTCCTGCTGCCCATAGTCGGTTTTGTTAATTCGGGGCCATTCGGGCCAG
>CABQBF010000181.1 GCA_902462325.1 uncultured Peptococcaceae bacterium | reverse complement strand
CCCATTCGTTTGCCCATTGCGCGCTCACCCCAATAGATAATAAATCATGCCGATAACCACCGACGCCAACGTGCCGTATAAAATCACCGGCCCGGCAATGGTAAAAATTTTTGCGCCGATGCCGTAAATCATGCCTTCCCGTTTAAATTCCAAAGCCGCCGATACCACCGAATTGGCAAAGCCGCTGATGGGCACCATAGAACCAGCGCCGCCGAAACGACCGATTTCATCATAAATGCCGAAGCCGGTCAGAAAAGCTGTTATGACCACAATAGTGATGCTGGCTAAGGCCGACGCGCTCTTAAAATCGGCGCCGTATAGGACGGTGACAAGGTTAATCACCAACTGCCCAAACAGACAGATGGTGCCGCCTACCAGAAAAGCCCGGCAGACGTTTTTGAACAGCGGCGCTTTCGGCGTTACAATTTTGGTCTGGGCTTGATACTGCTTGTCTATCTTTTTCTGAATCAAGAAACTTTGATTTTCATTCTGCTGTAAAAGCTGCCGGTAGTAGCCTTGCTCCGCCGGGTCGGCGCTGCCGGCTTCCGCCGCCACCAAATGCTGATGCTCCTGCCGCAGTTCGGCAAGCAGAGTATTCATGGTGGCGTTGTCCATTTCCTGTAATTTTTGCAGTTGTTTTTCTCTATTTTGTAAACGATGTTCCCAATGTTGTTCCAAGTTTTCCGCCTCCTTGTTTGTGTAGTATTCCACCGGAATTGGAAACTATGCAAACAAAGGCGCAAAAAAACCGCCGGTCCATTTCTTGTCCAACGGTTTTTTTGATTTGATTTTTATTGGATTGCCAATTTTTTCGCAAACCGATCATAGGGCCCAATCATGCAATCAAACCGAACCGCTTTTCCGCTCAGGGCATAATCGGGCTTGATACCGGCCAGATAAGGACCCTTGACCGGTCGTTTGATGACCACTTTTTTGGGATTGGCCGTCATAGCGGCCAAAAGCAGCTCCCGTTCATCCATACAGGGTAATTCCAGCTTCTGAATGATTTGCAGCTTTTTCTTCACTAGGGCGCTCTTTTGTCTGGCTGGAAACATAGGGTCCAACAAAATCACATCCGGCGGTGTTTGTAACTGCTGCATGGCTTGCACACTATCATCCTGCACAAGCCGCATTCGCTGCACAATATCCGCCAACTCTGTCTGCTGGGCCGCCCGCTTTAGGGCGTCCCGCAGCAGCTCATACATCACCCAATTCCGCTCATACAGCGTTACGTGAAACCCTGCCGCCGCCAACAAAAAGGAATCCTCGCCCAGCCCTGCGGTGGCGTCAATGGCAGTCAGCCAGTCTGCCCCATGTTTGATTTTGGCCGCCCGCACCAACAGCTCCTGCCCTAGATTGTTTCGGTTCAGACGGGAAACCATGGCATTGAAATCGCCTTTCAGCATCTGTCCGTCAGAAAGCAGCGCCAAGCCGTTCGCATCAAGCTTTAAGGTTAAGCCGCAGGGTTCGTCTGCCTGCTGGCGCTCCGGCCGGTGGATCTCCCAGATACGCTGTATGCGCTCCGCAGCTTCCCCATCTACATGCTGGGTATCTACAACCAGAGAAATGTTCTGCTGCGCTGTCTTATCCTCTTTCATGATACAGTCCTATCAGCTTCCTTGCGTTACGCCTGCACAATTTTGGTCAAATCGGCAATATGGTTGCCTAGGCTGCTGACCCGCACCAACAATGCCAAACGATTATTTTTCACCGCTTCGTTTTCATCCATAACCATCACGCCGTCAAAGAAAGCGCTGATAGATTCTTCCAAAGTAGAAATAACCGTTAAGGCTTCAGCATACTGCCGGTTCTGTACCTGCGCCGCAATGGCGTTTTCTGCAAACTGTACGTCGTGCCACAGTTGTTTTTCCACGTCTTCTACCAAATAGGCCTCTTCTACCTGATTGCCAACGGCTTTCTTGGCTAGATTATTGGCCCGGGTGAAGGCGGTCAGCACTTTGGCGAAGGTATCGGTGGCCTGCATTTTATTCATGGCTTCTGCCCGCAGCAAAGTTTCCGTTAAATTGTCATAGCCGCAGGTAACAACCGCTTCAATGACATCGTAGCGGAAGCCTCTGTCGTTGAGCACGTTGCGGATGCGCTGTTCAAAGAACCCGTACACCCGTCGGCACAAGGCGTCTTGATCGCCTACAATATCGGCCGGATAATGGCTAATCGCCTGTTCAATCAGCGCTGTCAGGCTGACCAGCACGCTACGGCCCAAAATCATACTGCAAATACCGGCAGCCTGACGGCGCAGAGCGTAAGGATCCTGCGATCCGGTAGGCTCAATGCCGGCGGCGAAGCAGCCTACAATGGTATCCATTTTATCGGCAATGCTGACGGTTAAGCCTTCAAAGGTCAACGGAATTTCCCCGTCGGCATTTTTAGGCAGATAATGTTCCGAGATAGCTTTGGCAGCCAGCGGATGTTCGCCCTGGGCAAAGGCATATTTTTCGCCCATTAAGCCCTGCAGTTCAGGAAATTCATAGACCACATTGCTGACCAAATCGGCCTTGGCCAGATAAGCGGCCCGCAGCGCCCGCTCCTTCACGTCGGCGCCTAATTGCAGCAAATCGGCAATGACGATCACCCCTTGCTGCACCCGCAGCATTTTTTCATAGATAGTACCCAATTTTTCCTGGAACACGATGGATTTTAGTTTGTCCACATTGTCTTCCAACTTGATTTTCAAATCTTCATCATAGAAGAACTTGGCGTCGGCCAAACGGGCTTCCAGCACTTTTTCGTTGCCGGCCTGCACAATGTCCAAATGGTCTGCGTTGCCGTTGCGCACAGTGATGAACTTGGGCAACAAGTGATGGCCCTTCATGACTGGGAAATACCGCTGATGTTCTTTCATGGGCGTGATAATCAGTTGTTCCGGCATCAACATATACGCCGGATCAAAATTGCCCATCAAAGCGGTCGGATACTCTACCAGATACAACACTTCTTCCAGTAATTCTTCATCAATTTCTACGGTGCCGTCCACCGAGGCAGCCAACTGTTTCATCTGGTCTACAATCATAGCTTGCCGTCTGTTCTGGTCTACGATGACAAAATCCTGTTCCATCACTGCAACATAGTCTTCGGCACAGGGAATTTCCAACTGAGCGCTGCCCAAATAGCGATGACCGCGGGACACCTTGCCGGAAGTAATATCTTCGATGGTAAAAGGCACAACTTGATCGCCGTGCAGAGCTACAATCCAGCGAATGGGACGGGCATAGCGCAATTCAGTATAACCCCAGCGCATCGGTTTGGGGAAATGGATACCACATACCAACTGCGGCAGCAAGGTCGGCAGTACTTCCGCCGTAGACACCCCAGCCGCTCGTTTGGTAGCAAACACATACAAGCCGCCGTTCAATTCCTTTTGGTATAAATCGGCAACATCCACACCCTGTCCGCGGGCAAAGCCCAGCGCAGCCTTGGTTGGATTGCCGTCGGCATCATAAGCCGCTTTAACAGCCGGCCCTTTGGCCTCTTCTTCCAAATCCTGCTGTTTGTCGGCAATATTTTTCACCACCAGCGCAATACGGCGCGGCGTTCCATAGGTTATCACTTCATCATAGCCAATACGCTGCTCCGTCAGTTGGGTTTCTGCCATCTGTTTCAGTTCAGCCAGCGCAGGCGGCATAAATTTGGCAGGCACTTCTTCCAGCCCGATTTCCAATAATAAATCGCTCATTATTCTTCCTCCTTCGCCTGGTCCAGATTGAGTTTGGCCCGCAGTTCCGGGTCCTTCAGCATAGGATATCCTAAAGCTTCCCTCTGCTTCACATAGCCCTTAGCGCATTCTCTGGCCATGTTGCGCACCCGGGCAATATAATGGGTGCGCTCCGTCACGCTGATAGCGCCCCGGGCGTCTAACAGATTAAAGGTATGGGAACATTTTAAAACATAATCGTAAGCCGGCTGCACCAAACCCAAAGCAACAACCCGCATAGCTTCTTTTTCATAGGCGTCAAAGAAGGTAAACAGCATATCTGTATCAGCCACTTTAAAATTATATTCGGAATAATCCACTTCGTTCTGATGGAACACATCCCGATACTGCACATCGCCAACCCATTGAATATCATATACGCTGTCCACGCCCTGAATAAAGGTGGCCAGCCGTTCCAAGCCATAGGTGATTTCTCCGCAGACCGGCTTGCAGTCAATGCCGCCGCATTGCTGGAAATAGGTAAACTGAGTGACTTCCATGCCGTCCAGCCATACTTCCCAACCCAAGCCCCAGGCGCCCAACGTCGGCGATTCCCAGTTATCTTCTACAAACCGAATGTCATGCTCCAGTTGGTTAATGCCCAGCGCAGCCAGACTTTTCAGATATAATTCCTGAATATTATCCGGAGACGGCTTCAAAATGACCTGATACTGATAATAGTGCTGCAGCCGGTTTGGGTTTTCCCCATAACGGCCATCGGTTGGACGGCGGCATGGCTCAATGTAAGCCACGTTCCATGGTTCGGGCCCTAAAGCGCGCAAAAAGGTGGACGGATTCATGGTGCCGGCCCCTTTTTCAATGTCGTAAGGCTGCATAATGATACAGCCTTGCTCGCCCCAGAACTTGTTCAATGTTAAAATCATTTCCTGAAAGTTCATTGCATTGTTCACTCCTTAAAGGATTTGTTAAAATAAAAAAT
>CABQBF010000180.1 GCA_902462325.1 uncultured Peptococcaceae bacterium | reverse complement strand
TTTCCCCTGTCTGTTATAGGATCATGTTTCGATTTATTATACCATAGCCGCCCCTGCTCTTGCAAAAAATCATCACATCCCTTGGGAAAAATTCACCAAAGACTGGATACAAACGGTGAAAAACAGGGTAAGATAGTAGCAGCAGCAAAAACAGGAGGAACTCGTATGGATTTTGAACAGTTATTAGCCCAGTTGGGCGACGGATATGCCGGCGTTGCCGTATACAGTGTAGAAGATCGAGATATGACCGACCATGAAACGGCGCTGCAGTATTATCTGCAAAAGGAAGAGGCCATTGCCCGGGCCGAGCAAATTTGGGAGGACATCAGCCTGGATGACCGCGACTATCGGGAAATCAGCGTGCACCGCGGTGAAATTGAATATAATCCCCAGTTTGACCGGTATCGTTTTATTGTGCTGCAAAAGCTGTATAAGGCCTACAAGAAAATTTACGTTTGCGAAGACTTTGCCAAGCAATACCGGCAGCAGCGCAAAGCCTGCCATCTGGCCGCTGGCTTGAGCGAAGAGGAAGCGATAGCCCAAGCCAAAAAAGAGTTTAACCAGCTTTACGCCGTACAGCCTACCGTCAAATTCGGTATGTTTGCCGGATATGATTACGCGCCGGAAGTGTAAGGAAAATTTCTCAGGCGAAGACCATTACACCAGACCTGATTCGTTCCGGTGGCAATGGTCTTTTATTTTAATGCAGGCGTTATTTTTCATTCTTTGCAAAATAGGGATAGCCAATGGCAGCAGAATCTGATACAATAAAATAAAAATAATCTATATCACAAATAAACAGGGGATGATGCAGGATGAAAGAGGTAACCAATGTGTTTTGCTCCAAAAAAACAGGCAGTGCATGTACCTGCGGGTGTAGCTGCGGCACCTGCCGTGATTGGCTGGGCCGGTTTAATTCGGGATTGGCCGGTTATTATCTGAAAGAATTGCTGGAAGACCCTTCTAAGCTGGAAGACTTTGAATCGACGCAGGTGGGGAAATGGTATACCGATAAATCGTTGGCCGCCCGTGTTTATCGCAAAGAGTACGGGCCGGAAAAACCGGCAGAATAAATCATGGAGTGATCTGGCGGAAGGGGGGGGGAAGAACAGGGTATGCGCAATGTAATCTTGTATATCGCCATGAGCTTAGACGGCTATCTGGCCGATGCCAACGGCGGTGTGGCTTGGCTGGACGGCGACGGCAGCGACAGCTTGCATCCAGGCAGTTATGAGGCTTTCAGCGAAACGGTCGATACTGTGCTGATGGGCTATCGCACCTACCGGCAGATTGTCACCGAGTTGTCGCCGGAAACATGGCCCTATTGTGGAAAGACGACCTATGTATGGACCCATCGGGAGCTGCCCGCCGCAGAGGGGATTGTTTTTACGTCGCAGAGTCCGGCAGAGCTGATAGCAGCGCTCAAAACCCAGCCCGGTCAGGATATTTGGGTTTGCGGCGGCGCCAATGTGGTGCAGCAGCTATTGGCGCTCGATTTGCTGGATCGGCTTTTTGTTACAGTTATTCCTACGCTGCTGGGCGACGGTATCCGGCTGTTTTCGCAACAGGAACGGGAGCTGCCTTTGAAGCTGATTGCGGTGGAGCGCTATAACGGAATGGCGGAGCTGCGTTATCAGCGGCGGAAACCGTTGGAAGCTGGAGTGGACGATTGATTTAGGAAAAAATAGTTGACAGAATTTGTTTTCTGTGTTACAGTAGCAATCAATTTGAAAGGAAAGGAGGCAGCAGCCATGCAGGATTTAAGCAGAACTTATTTTGTGAACCGTTTTTATGCGGCGGTCCGGTCTTTGTCGGGATGTCAAACCGGCGGCGGGCAGTGTCCTATGTGCGTTTTGCTGCCCGTTGCTTGTTTTTGCGCAGTGTGATGCTGTGCGTACAGGTTGTTTTTGGACAGTCTGTAGGAGGATGTTTGGCGTGCAAAGACACGGACGTTTTGTCTGTGTCTTTTTTTGTGCGCAAAAACAGCAGCAAAGGGACAGCGGCAACAAATAGAAGGAGATACGAATATGCAAAAATTAATTCCAGATAATAAATTATCGAAAAAAGCAAAAAAAGCGCTGGCACAGCAAAAACGAAAAGGCTGGGGCGAGTTGTCGCCGGTGACAAGAAAACCGGAAGCGCCCAGAGCTTATCGGCGCAGCCAGCAAAAACAGTGGATGAGAAGATCAGGATATTAGGAGGAAAAGGATATGATACTGATAAAAGGCGCTTACAGCGAAGCAAAAATTTTTACCGAGCAGCTAGAACCCAGCGCCGACCAGCAACTGCGGCTTTTATGCAATCAGCCCTTTACTGCGGGCAGCAAAATTCGGATTATGCCCGATGTGCATGCTGGCGCTGGCTGCACCATCGGCACCACCATGACTGTGCAGGAGCAGATTGTCCCCAATTTGGTAGGTGTGGATATTGGCTGCGGGATGGAAACGGTGCGGTTAAAGCAGCAGCATATCGAGTTGCAGCGGTTGGATAAGCTGATTTATGAAAAAATTCCTTCTGGTTTTGCTGTGCGGCAGCGCTCCCATGCCGGCAGCAAGCAAATGGATTTGCATCAGTTACGCTGCGCCAAAGCGGCGAAAATAAAAATGGAGCGGGCCTTATGCAGTTTGGGAACTTTGGGCGGCGGCAATCATTTTATTGAGGTGGATAAAGACGAGGCCGGTTCGCTATATTTGGTTATCCATTCGGGCAGCCGTCATTTGGGACTGGAGGTGGCCAAATATTATCAGCATTTGGCCTATGAAACGCTGCGCAGTCAGGGCAATGGCGGCGTCAATAAGGAATTGGCCTGGCTCAGCGGAGCCCAGATGGAGGATTATCTGCATGATGTAGCTTTGGTGCAGCAGTTTGCGGCGCTGAACCGTCAGATTATGATGCAGGAGCTGGTGCGCGGCATGAAGCTGGGAATAGAAGAGCAGTTCAGCACCATTCACAATTATGTGGATGTAAAACAGCGTATTTTGCGCAAAGGCGCTATTTCTGCCCGTAAGGGAGAAACGGTGCTGATTCCAATGAATATGCGGGACGGCAGTTTATTGTGCCAGGGAAAGGGCAATGACGACTGGAATCAGTCGGCGCCTCACGGGGCCGGACGCTTGATGGGCCGTCGGGAATCCCACAATCATTTTACCGTGTCGCAGTTTCAGAAAGAGATGGCGGGCATTTACAGCACTTCGGTGCGGGAGGATACCTTAGACGAATGCCCGATGGTATATAAGCCCATGGAGCAAATCATCTCCCAAATTGGGGATACGGTGGAAATAAAAGCTGTCATCAAGCCCATTTATAATTTTAAGGCTGGCGGAAAGCAGTAGCCGGAAGACAGCGGTCGCAACAATGGGAGGATACAAAAAAGGAGCTGCCCAATAAAAGCCATCGGCGGCTGCATCGAAGGACTGGAATGCAGCGCAGCACAATGGTCTTTTATGGAACAGCTCCTTTTGTTTACCGAATGAATGATACTGCCATTGCAGATGGAAAGCGATTTCTCAGCTTAGTCGGCAATTTCGTTGGTTTGCCATTTGAATTCGCCAAATTTCAGATTGGCGACCATAGCGGTTAAGTCCGGACGGCCAAAATATTGCATATCGCCTTGTTGGTTGACGGCCATCAAAACAATTGGTTTATGGAAGTATGAAAAAAAATTGCGGACCAATTCGCTTTTTTCTTCCTGTGGCAATACAAAGAAGTGGGTGTCCACTGCTACAATGACGATTTCTTTGCCGTCTACAGTTACGAGTGTACTATCGAATTTCATGTTGTGCGCTCCTTTTGTTTAATTCTGAACAGGCAGGAAGTCCGGCAGATTTTCCATCATAATTTTCAAAACTTCGCCGTCGTATGCTTCAATTTTTCCGGCGTCTCCCAACTGCGCCAGTTGTGGGTCCAGCGGGAATTTGCCGATTAATGGCACCTTATAATTTTTGCAGGTGTCTGCAATGCTGCTTTCCCCAAAGAGATAGATTTTTTTGCCGCAGTCTGGACAGGACAGATAGCTCATGTTTTCTGCAATGCCCAGCACCGGAATATTCATCATGTTTACCATGTTAATCCCCTTGCGTACAATCATATTGGCCAAATCCTGCGGAGACGTTACCATATAAACGCCGTTTACCGGCAGGTTCTGCAGAATGGTCAGTTGGGCGTCGCCGGTTCCTGGCGGCAAATCGATAACTAGATAATCTAAATCGCCCCAAACGACTTCTTCCCAGAATTGCTTGATGACGCCGGAAACAATGGGACCTCTCCAGACAACCGGTTCTTCATCGTTGGGCAGAAGCAGATTCATAGACATTACGGAAATTCCACCGGCGCTTTTTAACGGATAAGCGCCAAATTCACTCATTTCTGGATTTCCATGCAAACCGAACAGCTTTGGAATGCTGGGGCCGGTGATATCGCCGTCTAAAATGCCTACTTTGTAGCCTTTTTTGTTTAAGGTGATGGCAATCAGAGAGGAGAAGGAAGATTTTCCAACGCCGCCTTTTCCACTCATAACAACGATTACATTTTTAATATTGCTGAGCTGCTGCGCTTGTGTTTTCTGTGGAGCAGAGCCACAGGAGGAGCAGCCGCCGGAAGAACAGCTGGCAGAATCACAACTGCCAGAAGAAGAACATCCACTGCAACTTGACATGATGATTACCTCCAAATCAATATGAATTAATATCTTATCTTATTTTAATATTGCAGCGGCTGGAGTGCAAGGGTATCATGAAAAAAATTTTCTATGATAACGCTTATAAAGGAGATTTGCGTATGGATATGGCGCAGGTTCCGTGGTACAATAAAGAATAATTGCAAAAGGAGCGTTGGG
>CABQBF010000179.1 GCA_902462325.1 uncultured Peptococcaceae bacterium | reverse complement strand
GGCAGGCAGTGCGCTGGCGGTGTCCGGTGCCGTTTTACAGGCGGTGCTGCAAAATCCTCTGGCCAGTCCCAATATCATCGGCGTCAACACCGGCGCCGGATTGCTGGTATTGCTCTGCTCCGCCTTTTTTCCGTCGCGGGAGGGGCTGTTGCCTTTTGCCGCTTTTCTGGGCGCTTTGCTGACCGCGCTGCTGATCTTTGCTTTGGCCATGGGCAACGGCGTGTCCAAGGTCACCTTGGTGCTGACCGGCATTGCCATGAGCAGCATTTTGGGCGCCGGTATGAACTGTATTCTGATTCTTTACCCCGACGCCTACATTGGCGCCAGCACCTTTTTGGTGGGCGGTTTATCGGCGGTCACGTTGAAAGGGCTGCGCTTTGCCGCCATTTATATTCTGGTAGGGCTGGCGCTGGCTATGCTTCTGCGCCGTGATATGAATATCGTTTCTTTAGGCAGCAGCGCCGCCCGCGCTTTGGGCATGAACGTAACGCTGATTCGCTTTCTGCTCATTGTCACCGCCGCCATTTTGGCCGGCGCCGCCGTCAGTTTTGCCGGACTTTTGGGCTTTGTGGGCCTCATTGTGCCCCACGCCATTCGTTTTTTAATTGGCGGCGACAATCGTTTTTTAGTGCCAATCAGCGCCTTCGGCGGCGCGGCCTTTGTAATTTTGTGCGATTTGCTGTCCCGGGTAGCCTTCGCCCCTTATGAAATTCCGGTGGGGATTTTGCTTTCCTTCCTCGGCAGCCCTTTCTTTATTTATCTTGTCATTCGCAGCAGGAGGAACGGTCATGATTGAATTACAGCAAATTTGTTTTGCCTACCCGAACCAGCCGCCCTTATTACAAAATATCAGCGCTGTTTTCGCCGAGAAAAAAATCACCGCCATTTTAGGGCCTAACGGCTGCGGCAAAAGCACGCTGCTGAAAATTGCCTGCCGCCTGTTGCAGCCTAGCTCCGGTCAGGTGCTTCTGCGGGGACAAAACATCCGGCGGATGAAAACCAAAGAATTTGCCCGGCAAGTGGCGCTGCTAAGCCAGACCAACCATCCACCGCAGATTACCGTAGAAGCGCTGGTGGCTTACGGCCGTTATCCCCATCAGCACTACGGACAGGGGATAAGCCAACAGGATACCATCATCATCAATCACGCGCTGCAACAGGTAAAGGCTGACAGCTATCGGCAGCGCATGGTTCATCAATTATCGGGCGGACAGCGGCAGCGGGCCTATCTGGCTATGGCGCTGGCCCAGGATACCGACGTCATCCTTTTAGACGAGCCTACCACCTATCTGGATATCAATATTCGCTTTGAGATTATGGATCTCATTCGCACGCTGAACCAAGCCGGCAAAACCATTATTATGGTGCTGCACGACCTGAATTTGGCGCTGGAATATGCGGACCATATTATCTTGATGAATCAGGGGCAAATCCAAACCCAAGGCACGCCGCAAGCGGTGATTGCCTCCGGCTTGTTAGACGAAATTTTTCAAATTCAAACGCACGTGTTTGAAAAAGACGGGCAATATTTTTATCAGTTTGCCAAAAGAAGCTAATTGCCAAAAGAAGCTAAGCCATCGCGCCGTTTGGTTTGACAACACGCAAAAAGGCTGCGGGATAGATATGTTTCTATATAGACACGTTTCTATCCTACAGCCTCTTTTTTCATATATTTTTAGAACTATGGGCTTGCGCTATGGCTACCTTAGCGTTTAATCTGCCGCGGTTCAGCCTTTCTTCCCGCCGGAAAGGGACGAGGACCACAAGCAAAACAGCAAGGCCAGCACCACCGCAAAATAATAGGGCAAATGCTGCGGCACAACGCCGCTAAAGGATAGCTTGACAATGGACATCAGCACCGGTGATAAAAACTGGGCCAGATACAGTGCCGCAGAAATCAGCGGCATAACGGTAGTGGCAGCAGCCCGGCCCAAACGCATGGAGGCCTCCGAGATAATGAACGGAATGCCCACGCCATTGGCAAAGCCGATGCAGGCCGACCCCACTAAGGTGCCAATCCAGCCGCCTACTAGGGCCAATAAGAGATAGCCCACGAAAAACAGGCCCGGCGCTAAGAATTTCATCTTATTGCCACATAACAGCTTCATCCGCACAAACAGCAGGCCGCCAAAGAAGGCCACAAAATCCATCCCGGCCATAATCACGGCAATATACTGCGGGGGAATGAAACCGTCCGATACAGTTTCCATGGCGAAGTTGGCCGGATAAACGAAGAAGGTGGTCATCAGTAAAAACATGGCAACGACATAGGTGTAATTTTCCTTGAAAACGTCGCTGTTCTTCTTCGGTTCGCCCTGAGGCCCTTCCTGCACCACTTTGTCATTAGGCAGAAAAATCAGGCACAGCACGATGCTGATGAAGCCCATCAAATAAACCAAGAAGCTGGCCCGCCAGCTGATATTGGCCAACAATCCGGATAACAACGTGGCTACCACGCCGCCCATCTGGTTCATAGCGGAGGAATAGCCCATCAACCTTTCCTGCTCGCCCGGCGTGAAGTAGAAGGCCAGCAAACCGGTAGATAAAGGCATGATAATCCCAACGCCTATGCCCACCAGCGCGCGCATAATCAGCACCAGCCCAATATAGCTAAACGCACCGGCAATGCAGCCGCCTACGGTATACAGCAATAAGCCGCCCAGCACCAAGGTTTTTGCGCCAAAGGCGCGGCAAAGCCGTGGGAAGAAAAAATTGGTAATCACAATAAAAATAGCGGGCACACTGATTACCATCTGTACAAAAAGCGGATTGCTATCGGCAAAATACGCCTGAATTACGCCCAGCGCCGGCGCTACCGCCGCACCGGCCATAACGGTCAGCAGCGACAACGATAAAATACTTACCATTAATTGTTTGCTGCTTGTTTGATGTTGTGTCATAAAAAATCTCTCCTCTGTTCTAATCAATCAAACGCAAATAAAAAATGCGTAAGCCCTTCGTTTGGACTTACGCATTCCTTGCTACTCAACTCTCATATTTTATCATATCAAAGCGAAAAATTTCAAATGTTTTTTGCAGTTTTTGCGAAAAAATTTTTTTGAAACTTCTCTTTTCTGCGCCTGCCAATTCGGGGTCTAAAGAAGAACCTCGGTGTAGGAATTGCCCTCGGCATCCAGACAAGTATAGGCTGCCACCACCCACATCGCCTGCTCTGGCTGATAGGGATTGTGGATGGGCTGCTCTAGCTGCAGCGTATAGACAGCACCGTCGGCGGCATGATACACGATGCTGTTGGTTTCTTCCTCCCAAGGGTCCCAGGTGCCGCCGGATAACTGTAATTGGGTTTGCACAAACGCCTGGGCCACTGCTTCCGGCTCGAAGCGCCAGCGTTCCTCACTGGTCTGCGCCGCCTGAGAAAGGGTTGCCAATTCGTCATACTGGGCCTGATCCATCAATGCTACTGTTTCTTCACAGCCCGATATCTTCCACGTATCTCCGTCCTGCACAAAGGTCACGGTCTCCTGGTATACATAGCGATCGTCTGGGCCGGAATCGGTCATCGCATAGGTAATTCGGGCGCTGGGCTGCTGTCCATACACGCCGGGTTCGCTGCCGTCGGGCTGATGCAGCTCCACCTGCCAGTCCTCCGGCCAGGGGCTGGAGCCCCGCAGGAACATACCCTTCTGTCCATCCTCGCCAGTTACCCAAACAGGCATCCAATAGGCAAAGCCGTCTTCCATGGTAACACCGTCAATCTGCTGCTGCAAGTCGGTTGTCATCAAAGCATACCGGCCTGCACCATCCCGGTCGGCAAAGGTTTGGGCCCACTGCTGGGCCACTTGCAGCAGCGCCTCTTCCTGTTGGGCGGCCGCATCCTGCTGCTGACCACAGCCGAACAACAGCAATGCTGCCATACAGAATAAGCCGATCAAACACCATCCGTTCTTGTACTGCGTTCTTTTCATAGTCATTTCCTCGCTGTTTTCTTAAAATTTGTATGATTTGCTCTTTTTATGGCTTGCATCTCACTGGGCAACATGCAGCGACGCCCATAAATCATGCTGGACATCATGATGCCGCACGGTATACTCGTCAGGGGATTGTCTTTCTTTATATTCGTAACCAGACACCGCCCAAAAATCCAGCGCAGGCTGGGCAATATGCAGAATGGGATGATAGAGAAAAAGCCTATAATCGACACCATCCGTTCCCTGATAAACAAGACTCTGGGTTGCTTCGTCCCAGCCATCAACACCGCCATCTACTTTGAGATAATCCTGGCCAAAGGCCATGGCCACCTGCTCTGCGTCTAACCGCCAGCTATCATGGCCGTTGGCCACAGCTTGGCTGATGGTCTGGGCCGCTTCATAAAGCTGGGGCGATAGATAGTCTACCGTTACGGTGCAGTCTGTGACCTGCCAGACGTCCCCTTTTTGCTCACATTGCAGCGTTTCTTCATATACATAATGGTCCTGTCCCGAATCGGTCATATCATAGGTGATGATAGCCAAATAGGGTGTTAGGGGCTGTCCGGTGGGGCTCTGCTCCGGCAGTTGCAGTGTTACCTGCCAGCTTTCCACCCAGGGGCTGGAGCCCCGCAGAAACATATTTTTGCTTCCGTCATCATCGGTCACCCACATGGGCATCCAGTCTTCCCAGTCATCGGTATTCTCCCAATCGATTGCTTGGTCTACCGGTTTCCGCAGCGTCTCGCTCATGCGGGCATAGCGCTTATCGCCATCCCGATCAGCCCAGCTTTGGGCCCACTGGTCCGCCAACTGGGATAAATCCTCCCGCTGGCTATCGTTGGCTAGCAGCACCCAGCTATCATCGGCCTGATTGTACTGATAATAGCTGCTGCCCTGCTGCTCTGCCATACTATCGGCTGTATCCTGGGTGCTAATAGCATAAATGCCAATAAGCCGACCCTGCATGGGCGT
>CABQBF010000178.1 GCA_902462325.1 uncultured Peptococcaceae bacterium | reverse complement strand
AATTGTGGACACCGATACCACCAGCCCAACCTTAACCTTTAACCGCATTGGCCGCCATCAGTCCCGTTATGTGACTACGCGGATTGCTTCGGTGAAATCGCCGTGGCTGTCGTTGGTGGAAGTGGGCGACCTGCATACCATTCCAATCTCCCATGGGGAAGGCCGTTTTGTCTGCTCCGATGAGCTGCTGGCCCAGCTAGCAGTCAATGGGCAAATTGCCACCCAGTATGTAGATTTTGCTGGTCAGCCATCTATGGATATCGCTTACAATCCAAACGGCTCCTGCATGGCCGTAGAAGGCATTTTAAGCCCCGATGGCCGTGTCTTTGGTAAAATGGGTCACAGCGAACGGATTGGCACCCATATCGCCAAGAATATTTTGGGCGAAAAAGACCAGCGCATCTTTGAAGCCGGCGTAAAATATTTTCAGTGATTGTATAAAGTTTGGCGAAAAAGGCCGCAGAATAGCAAGATCGCGTTCTGCGGTCTTTTCGTATGATCATGGCCTTGAAATTTGAAGAAGATTGCTGTTAGCAAGAGGCATGGAGGGAGAGATTGCAATATGAATATGGCAGAAACTTATCAACGTGAAATAGAAGCGTTACTTTGCGAATGGAAGCAAAAACCACCCTTTCAGCAAATTAACCATCAAGACAATATCTTTATTGAAGACGGCGTTGTTTGCCCGGAACAATGGTTTTCCCAGACAGTTCGCCCCTTGTTTCTGTTAAAAGAAGCTCGTGGTGGAACTAAAAATTGGAATTTGATTCGTGAACATTTGCTGCAGGATGGTAAAATCGGGACAGGTACCTGGAAGCAGGTATCCCAGTGGAGCAAAGGCTTGTTAGGCACGACGGAACATGACATGGTGCCTTATTGCGCAGACGGGCTGACGGCCCGGTTTGGAAATCCCTATTTGCGCCAGATTGCCGTAATGAATGTAAAAAAGAGTGACGGCGCGAAAAATTCTAATATGGACGAGATCAATCAATATGCCAAATATGATAAACAACAGCTGCGCCGGGAGATAGAATTGATTGACCCGACAGTTATTGTTTGCGGCTATACCATATCTTCTTTGCAGATTATCATGGAAAGAGAGATTAAAAATTACCGGCAGCCCAATGCCAATCTTTATTACATCTTGGAGCTAAACGGTCATGCGGTTATTGTGTTAGATTATTATCATCCCTCAAATCATTATCCTGCTGTTATGAATTATTACGGTTTGCTGGGTATTTATCAGCAGGCGCTTATCCATATAAGAAGAGAAGGGCTACATACCGATAACGTATAAGGAAAAGCCATTGGTTAGCGACGGCGGTTTGCATCAAGCAGTGCAGTGCGTGCAGAGGTGGGGGCTTATATGACAGTCGTTCTTTTTATGGGGGTATGCGTGATTTAGCGTGAATAAAGGTTTCCATATGGTTGTGGCAGGAAAAACAAATTACGAAATAAGGTTGTTTGAATCGGACATAGTGTTCTGATAAAATAAATTTAAGATAGTTATGTCTTAAATTTAAAGCAGAGTAGGAGGACGCTTATGTTAAGAAGAAAAGGATTAACGGACAAATTAATTGTACTTGGCATTGACGGAATGGATCCTCGCTTTTCTAAGGCGATGGTTAATGAAGGGAAAATGCCGAATCTGAAAAAGCTGATTGAGATGGGTTCTGCTCGTGAGGATTTAGTTTTGCTGGGCGGTATGCCGACTATCACGCCGCCAATGTGGACTACGCTGGCTACCGGCGCTTACCCGATGACCCATGGAATTATTGATTATGCCATTCCAATTCCAGGGGAACCGGATATGCGTATGGAAGCCTTTTTGTCTCCGTTCTGTAAGGCCGAGCAGTTATGGAATGTAACAGCAGAAGCTGGTAAAAAAACCTTGGTATTTCATTGGCCAGGCGGCGCTTGGCCGCCAAGCAGCGATAACCCAAACTTGATGGTTGTAGACGGAACTTCGCCGGGAGCCATGGGGAATACTACCCACAAACGGGACGATGAAAGAGTGATTATTGCAACCAACAAGACAAAGGCGGGCGGCTGCATTCCTTACGGTGCTACCGATAGTCATATTGACTGTGACATCAGTGAAATTCCAACACCAAAATTGCATTTTGCAAGAGGCGATGTAAAAGATCCGCGACTGGATGAATATTATCAGAAATTCTTGGATATGGGCAATGTGTTTCAGAACTATGTTCCGGGAAAAGGCTCTATTCGTAACGGCGTATTCTGGGATGATACCAATATGTTTCATTTAGCAGACTGGCCGACCTTCCTGTCCATGTCTCCGATCAGCGAACCGGAAGGCTGGAGCAATGCGCCTGCTGATGCCAAAGAATTTACCATCTATTATGGCTGGGGAAAAACAATTCGTCCTGCGCTGATTCTGAAAAATGGAAATGTTTACAATCAGGTAGCAGTATATGCCTCGAAAGATGCTATGGAACCGTTATTTGTATTGGATAAAGACGTTTATACGCCAAATTGTCCGGATACCATTGTAAAAAATCAGGTAGAATGTAATGTTGTACGCAATATGCGTGCGTTAGATATTGCGGAAGATGGCACTTATGTACGTATTTGGGCAAGTAATGCCAGCGATGTGGACAATAGTGATTGCTGGTATCCACGTTGGGTGTTCGATAAAGTGAAAGCGGCTTGCGGTCCTCCATCTGCATCTTCTATGGTATCTTGTCAGGATACCGATTTGATTTTGAAATGTTCCCAAGAACAATGGAATCAGTGCGCCCAGTGGCAGGCAGACGCCATGCAGTACATGATGGACCATGAAGGCGTAGAAGTGGTATTCAGCCATTTCCATGGTCCTGACTTATCTGGCCATTCTTATATGAAATATCTGAAAGAACGGGATACTTCTAAATACAGTGAAGAAGAAGTCCGTTCATGGCATGCCAATACCTATAAGTGGACCGATGATTATATTGGCAGATTCTTGCCTTATATTGATAAAGGGTGGACAATCCTGTTAGTATCTGATCATGCGTTAATTTGTCCAGAAGCAGAACCCAACAAAATTTGTGATAACAGCGGTGTAAATATTGGCGTGATGAAAGAATTGGGCTTTACTGTTCTGAAAAAAGATGAAAATGGCAATGAGCTGCATGAAATCGATTGGGATAAAACAGTTGCTGTGCAGAGCGCTACTAATACAATTCATTTGAATTTGAAGGGTCGCGACCGTTACGGAATTGTGGATCCCGCCGATAAATATGAAGTGGAAGAACAAATTATCACTGCCTTATATGGTTATCGGGACAAGAAAACAGGGAAACGTATTGTTTCTCTGGCGCTGCATAATAAAGATGCGGTGTTGTTAGGTATGGGAGGCGAATATGCTGGTGACATCATGCTTATGATTCATGAAGATTACAACTTTGACCATGGTGAATCCTTATCTACTGCCTGCGGTCATAATGATACATCCGTATCTCCAATCTTTGTGGCAGCTGGTCCTGGTGTTAAACAGAATCATCAGATGAAAGGTTTTGTACGTGAAGTTGACGTGGCGCCGACAGCGGCAGTATTATTGGGTGTTGATATTCCAAAGGATGCTGAAGGCGCGCCGGCTTATCAGATATTTACTGAAAAAATGTAAATCATAGAATAGAACTAGAACTGAGAAATGAAATTATTTTTCAGTTGATAAAAAGCCATTGTGAATACAGTGGCTTTTTTATTATTTGTTTTTATAAAAAAGCTTGGACATCTCCAGGAAAATGCTATATCATAAAATCATGAGATAGTGCATGATGAGGTGGATTTTCTTATGCGTCTGGAGCAATTAAAATGTTTGGCAGATATCGCGCAAACAGGTTCTATCACCGGTACAGCGCAGCGGCTATTTGTCACGCAGCAGGCAGTCAGCAAAAGCATCAAGCAATTGGAAACGGAATTGGGCGTCGAGATTTTACTGCGTAGCAATGCAGGGGTTTCCGTCACAGAAATTGGCCAGGAGGTGGTGGCCTTCGCCCAGAAGGTTTTGGCAGAAGAGCATAGCTTGCAGGACAAAATTTTGGCCCATCGACGGCAGCAAAAGCAAACGGATGAAATTCCTATGGATATTTGTTCTACTTCCTGTGTGGTGAATATGGTCTTGCCCAATATTATTTCCAGCTGGAATGCGCAAAAAAAACATGTAGCGTTTCGAATCAACATGACCGATCGGTTGGATATCGTGCTGGAAACTGTGCAGGATGGCAAAAGTCATCTTGGCTTGGTCAGTGTGAATGAGCGGGAGCTGGAGCGAAAATTTTCTGCAGTACAGGATGAATTGTGTTATGTATTACTGGCGCGAGATGAGATGGTAGCTGTGATGGATAAGCGTTTTTATAAAGGCGATCTGGATTATATGACGATGGAGGAATATAGCAGACATCCCAAAACCCTGTATAATATCGTGCCGATGGAAGAAATGCGCCGCGGTGTGGCCGACGCCACAATCGTCTGCTCCAGCGACGCTGATTTTCACCGCAGTATGCTGGAAAAGACAGGCGCCATTGTGTTGATGTCAGGGCTGGCGCGGCAACATTTTTTCAACAGCAAAAAATATATTGCCCTATCGTTGGAGCATGTGGATATGAATTTGCTGCATGTAGCCATTTACCGTAAAGACGCTGGGCGGCAGGTAAAAGAATTGGTGCAGATGATAAGGCGGGAAATGCATATAAAATAGCAGGAGATGCAAAGGAGTGGAACGATGCCACAACAAATGATTCGGGGCGACGAAGTAACTTTTGATGGAAAAATCAGTTATATTTTATATTTTTCACTGTTTCAGGAGCAGGCAATCGGCCAACGGTTGAGCAAACTGCGGCAACAAATTAAGACAGCCTATCCGGGAACACTGTTTGAGGAAGATGAGCCGCCTATTTTTCAGGATTTTAAAATTGTACAGGAATTTCTGCATGGCGGCGGCT
>CABQBF010000177.1 GCA_902462325.1 uncultured Peptococcaceae bacterium | reverse complement strand
ACCCAGCAGCACTCCCTGATCAGCCAGCTTTCCGGCGGTGAAAAACGACGCCTTTACCTGCTGGGCGTGCTGATGGACGACATCAATGTATTGTTGCTGGATGAACCAACCAATGACCTAGATATTCAAACGCTGCAAATTTTAGAAGATTTTATCGACCATTTTTCTGGGCCAGTGCTTGCCGTCAGCCATGACCGTTATTTTTTAGATCGCATTGCGCAACGGATTTTCGCTTTTGAGGGCAACGGACAGGTTGATATCTACACCGGCAATTACAGCGATTACGCCGCAAAAAAACAGCTACAACAGCCTGTTTTAACAAATGTGGCGGAAAAAGAGAAAAAAGCTGATACCCGCCAACGCACAGCAAAGTTAAAATTCACCTATCAGGAAAATAAAGAATATGAAACCATCGAAACGGATATTGCGGCATTGGAGCAGAAAATTCAGCAATGCGATTTGGACATGGCTGCCAACAGTACCGATTTTGTAAAGCTAAACCAAATCAATCAGGAAAAAGAACAACTGGAACAGCAGCTTCTGGAAAAGATGGAGCGCTGGGAATATTTGATGGAAAAGGCGGAGCAAATTGCACAACAAAAATGAGATATTCCGCCAAGAAGCTGTTCATACAAAACAAGCTATATACAAAACTATCCATTCGTTTTGTATATAGCTTGTTTTTCTATCAGTATATCATTGCTCTGCTGTAAAAATCCGTTTTAAATCGGGCAGTAATAGCGCGCCATCTTCCACTGTAATCGTCTTGTAGAGATACTTGTCCATTGCACGGGTATGCCAGAGTTCTTCTATGATTTCATGGGGATCGTTCACTACATAATTTCTTCCCTGAAGCGCCCCGCAATGCACACAGGTATTGGCCATATATTGGGACTGGGTTGTCTTACTGTACCGCAACTGAATGGTTCCAATCTCTTTGGCCAATAGCTGGTCAATATATTGTAAATCGCCAAGACCAATGGGACCATAGCTACCCAGAAATTCATCCACCGCTTCCAATTCGTAATCCAGAAAATAAGAATATACTGGCGTAGTTTTTCCGCACTTCCAACAAACCCGTTCCCAACGATAAATCTTGAGGCCATAGGTTTGCAGGAAGGCCTGCACCAATTCATAAAGCTTCAATGTTGACTTACAGCGCGGATAATTAGAACAGCCCGCGAAAACACCGAACCGTCCGTCCCGCAGCTTATAAAAACCATCGCATTGTTTACAGTTTATTTTCATAACGCAATCCTCCTAACCATGCAGCAGTCGAAATTCATCGATTCTTATCTTTATCGTAGCACATTTGGCTTTTTTTGTATATTCCTTTCCTTTTGTAACAGAAAAACTGCCGTCCTAAGGGTAGCTACTCATAAAACAGTATCAACCAACAAACTGAAATAGGGTAGTTGCCATACAGGGTGCTAAAAAAGACGAGTAAGAAGCGATTGCTTTTTGCCCGTCTTTTTTCTTCCTGTTACGCAGTAGAAACGCTATTTTTGCCTCTAAATGCGGACATTCCATGATGAATTGAGAGCGCAAGCGGTCTATCCGATTGCGCTCTCTTGACTGCCCAACAGCAAAGACAGGGAAAGCCGTCAAGGATAAAATGCACGCTTCGCGTCCTTGACGGCTTTCCCTGTCTTTGCTACTCGCTACCTGTCAAAACGGAATTGCAGGATAGCTTTGATAAGCTGTGCTTTCAGACGGTCTTGAATTTCGTCGTTGATATGTCCCTGATAAGTGGACAGATATTTAATGCGTCCTGTGTAGTGGCGCAATACCTCGTCTATCGCTTCCGGCTCTCCGGCAACAGCTTTTTCAATGACTTCAAAGGGTATCAGCTTCTTGTTCCTCATTTTCCGACTGTAACCATTCCTTTCTCAACGGCTTCAACGCCGCGTGTTTCCAATAATTGGCCGCGCTTCTGGAACGTCCGTACTCTTGCCCGACTTTTTTATCGGTATAACCGAGGAAGAAATACATCAGCAAAACAACACACCGTTGCTCTGGTAATCTGGAAAGAGCGTTTGCTAACTGTTCACTTGCAATAACAATCTCCTGTCCTTTCACGACAAATACAGTAGGATTACCGCACTGTTCAAAGCAATTATCTGTCGTAAACGGCTCAACGGGCGTTTCGGACATCAGATAGTCAAGTGATACTTCGCGCTTCTGTTTCCGTCCAAAATCGCGGTATGCGCTGATTGCCGCATTACGGAGAACAACCTTATAAAAGGCGGCAAAGGCATATTCGATGTGTTCCATGAATTGTTCAGAATACCTCAGCATTAGCATTTAACCTGCTCCACTCGATTTTTACAAAAAAAATCGTAATTAAGAAAGATACACAATCGGAAACAGGAGTTGCTGCCCATACCCCAGTGATTTTGAAAATATAAGGCAAAATAAGTGCTAATGGTATCAACAAAAGCAATTGTCTTAATGCACTGAGAAACATGGATTGTTTTGGCTTTCCAACATATTGAAAAAAGTTTGCACCAATCATTTGAATACCTACAATTGGAGTCATAAGCCCGTAAATCCGTATTCCCCTAATTGCAATAGCTGATAATTCAAGGTCGTCTGCACCTCCAAATGCGGATATGATTTGTGGGCTAAGTATTTCAAAAATGAGAAACATAAATATACAAAATACAGTGGCATACCGAAACGCTTTTAGCAATGTGGCTTTTACACGCGAATACATTTGGGAGCCATAATTGTAACCGATAATCGGTTGAATACCCTGTCCTAAACCAATCATAGGCATATAGACGAGCATAAAAACTGTGGAAATGATACCATATGCTGCAACAGCGGTATGCCCTCCATAGATTTGACAAACATGATTGAATACTAAAGTCACAAGACTTAATGCAAATTGACCAATAAAACCGGAAACGCCTATCGATAAAATCAAACCTATCGTTTCTTTGCACGGTTCCATAAACTGATAATGTAGCCGGATTGGATTTTTTAAGGAACATAAAAATTGGATTGCAAGTATTGTGCATATGCAATTTCCAATTACAGTGGCAAGCGCCGCACATTTTACACCCCATTGAAAAACAAATACGAACACAGCGTCCAAAATTAGATTTACAATAATGCTGGCAATAAAATTGATTAAAGAGCGTTTTGCATATCCCATTCCCCGCACAATGCTATTCATAGATTGGGCTAAAACAAAGAAGATTGCTCCTCCAAACATGATGCCTGCATAATCAACAGCATATGAAATATTTTCTGTATCAGCACCATAGAGCTTTAGCAACGGCACCAAAAGCAATGTTCCAATGACAGAAATTACGACAGCCAACAGAAAAGATAAAACCAAAGCATTTCCAACAATCATCTGAGCAGTATCATATTTTCCTTTACCTAACTGAATTGCTGTTGCTGATGAAGCTCCCGCACCGATTAACTGTGAGCAAGCCTGTATGACTAAATAAAGTCCAAAAGCAATTGTAACGGCTGATAAAGCAAGCGTTCCAACTCCTTTAGCGATAAACATTCGGTCTATTGCCATATTGACAGAATTGCAGAGCAAAGAAATAATTGCAGGTGCTGATAGTTTCACAATTAACTGTGGAACGGGTTGTGTTTTAAGCTGTTCTGATTTCTCCATACTTTACCTCCACATGTAAACTTTTTGTTTTTATGTCATGCTGTATATTTGTAATACAGTATAGTTGCTAAACCAACGCTTATAAAGAAATGCCGTCTGCCTGACGGCGTTTCCTTTCTCCAGGAACGGATTTATTTTATTTCCTCGTCTATTACCTGTTCAAACGCTGAAAAGTAATCTACCAAATACTCATAAAAGGGTTCCGGAATTTCCTTGAGTAAATTTAATGCTTTGTCATTTGTTTTTTGATGGTATTGTCTGTGAGCTTCATAATTTATCATTCCGTCGGAAGTGAGATTCAGCACCACTTCGGTATCGGAATTAGGAGATACTTTTTTTTCTACGATACCTTTGCGGGCGAGCTTATAAATCATTTGAGACGCAGCGCCCTTTGTTATACCTAACATTTCTGCTAATGCTGTCACATTGATATTCGGATTGTCTCCGACAGCGGCAATCGTGTGTATTTCGGCTCTCGATAAAAGTGTATCTGTTCCATAGGTACGTTTCTTGCTTTCCCATTGCACATATTTATGAATGACACGCTCCATTAAAGCTGTAAGTTCTGTATTCTCTTTCACTTATCCACCTCGTTTAGTCGCATTACTGTTTAATTACTATACAAGTATAGTCCGTGAGATTTGAAAAGTCAATTATAATTTTGAGGAATGTTGACTTCTTTTTCAGATAGCGGCATTTCTTTTTTTATTTTCGGCATTTTAAAATTTTCTACGTTGTAGGAAATAAGAAAAGTTTTTTTCTTAATTTTTTCTGAAATCTTCGGCAAAACCGCCATGCGCGGTGTAGTAGATAGTGAAAGAAAAAATATCACAGAGCGGGTAGAAATGCCGCTTGCAAACGTCTTGTTAGCGAAAGGGGACTACTCATGGAAAACAGGAAACGAAACGTGCAAATCATTGTGCGGGTAACAGAGGAAGAACGGGTGTTGATTGAGGAAAAAAGCAGCAGGTACCAACGCTCAATCTCTCCGCTTACGCTCAAAAAATGCTCATTGATAGGTACATCATCACACTTGATTTACAGGAAGTCAAAGAACATACGGCGCAGCTTCAGAAAATCGGTGTGAACGTTAATCAAATTGCAAAGCGTATCAACGAAACAGGGCGGATTTACGCCGACGATATGGACGAGATGAAACGTGTCATGGAAAAAGTCTGGCGGTTGGAATGGCGGTTGCTTCTGCAATTCAGGGGCTTGACAAAATGAGGGTTTGGGACACTTCCCAACAAGCAAAATGCTCCGGCGGCAGACGGACATTTTACGGGGCTGTAAAAAAGTCCGAAAAGAAAAATCGCTGAAGTCAGGAAACTTCAGCGATTTTTTGGTATAATTAA
>CABQBF010000176.1 GCA_902462325.1 uncultured Peptococcaceae bacterium | reverse complement strand
GCCTAAAATAAATAATCAGCAGCAACAAAGTTTCAAAATTTCCCATTATAAAAACAAGCAGAACTGTTATGAATGTACTACCGACAATGAATTCTCCTGCCTGCATAACATATACTGCATTTATAATTGATAATGCAAAATAAATACTGGGCAAAACAAAACTGCACCACTTTTGAGGCCGTTTTACCAAATAAAACTGCAACATTAAAATCACAATTAGCATAATCCAACTGTGCAAGAAAGATAATACTTCAGTCATTATAAATCCTCCCTTTTGTTTTCATTATATCAAATTAACAATATTGCTACAAGACTTTTTTAATTGTAAGAAGTTTTTTTACTCATATCTTATCTTTAACTTTAAATATCTCTATAAAACGTAACATGATATAAAAATAGACAGCAATTTTTCAGAAGAATTTTCTCTAAAAATTACTGTCTATGATACTTTCTTATTGTATCCCCTGTTTGCGATCAATTTCTATAAAAACCTCCTTGCCAAAATTGAATTGTTGTTTTGATTGTCATGCTGCTTAACAGAAACAGCAGCCCTACGCTTTTTATGGAGCACATGGGGCTGCTGTTTGATTGGATTTCTGCTTATTAGAACAAACCGGAAATTTTTCCGTCGTTGTCTACGTCGATTTTTTCTGCCGACGGCACTTTAGGCAGACCGGGCATGGTCATAATATCGCCGGTATACACGACGATAAAACCAGCGCCAGCCGACACTTTTACTTTGCTGATGGTAATACGGAAATCTTCCGGCGCACCTAACAGCGTTGGGGTATCGGAGAAGGAATATTGGGTTTTCGCCATGCAAATTGGCAATTTATCATAGCCCAGCTCTTCCAGCCGTTTGATTTCTTTTTTGGCAGCCGGTGCATAGTCCACCCCTGCGCCGTGATACACTTTAGTCACAACAGCGTTAATTTTATCCATGATGCTATCGTTCACATCATAACTATATTGCAGGCTTGCGGTGTTGCTTTCCGCCAGACGCACGACTTCTTCTGCCAGCGTTTTGCCGCCTTGGCTGCCTTTGCCCCATACTTCTGACAGAGCTACATTGACGCCTAATTCTTTACATTTATCATAGATTAACTGCAATTCTGCTTCGGTATCGGTTGGGAACCGGTTGATGGCTACTACGGCCGGCAAGCCGAATACGGTAGTAATGTTTTCGATATGGCGCAACAAATTTGGTAAACCTTTTTCTAAAGCTGCTAAGTTTTCGTTGCTCAAATCCGCTTTGGCTACGCCGCCATTATATTTCAGAGCACGCACAGTGGCCACAATCACAACCACATCAGGCTGCATGCCCATTTTACGGCATTTGATATCCAGGAATTTTTCCGCGCCTAAGTCAGCACCGAAGCCCGCTTCTGTCACAACATAGTCGCCCAATTTTAAGGCCATACGAGTAGCCATAATGCTGTTGCACCCATGGGCAATATTGGCAAAGGGACCACCATGGATAAAGGCCGGCGTTTTTTCTAAGGTCTGCACCAAGTTCGGTTTCAGCGCATCTTTTAACAGCGCTGCCATAGCGCCCTGGGCCTTTAACTGACCGGCAGTGATTGGTTCATCGCTGAAGCTGTAGCCAATGACAATGCTGGCTAATTTGGCTTTTAAATCGTCAATATCACTGGACAGGCACAAAATTGCCATAATTTCGGAAGCTACGGTAATATCAAAGCCGTCTTCTCTGGGCATTCCATTGGCCTTACCATGCAGACCGCTGACGATATAGCGCAATTGACGATCGTTCATATCAACACAGCGCTTCCAGGTAATTTTACGTGGGTCAATCTGCAGTACATTGCCTTGCTGGATGTGGTTGTCAATCATAGCAGCCAGCAGATTATTGGCCGCGCCAATAGCGTGCATATCGCCTGTGAAATGGAGATTGATGTCCTCCATAGGCACTACCTGGGCATAACCGCCGCCGGCTGCACCGCCTTTTACACCAAATACAGGCCCTAAAGAAGGCTCCCGCAGTGCAATGACAGTCTTTTTGCCCATGGCCGATAAAGCGTCGCCTAAACCGACAGTGGTGGTCGTTTTCCCTTCACCGGCTGGCGTTGGGTTGATTGCCGTCACCAAAATCAGTTTGCCATTGGGCTTGTCCTGATAGTCCTTCAACATCCGATAGTCAATTTTGGCTTTGTACTTGCCATAGTTTTCTACATATTCGTCCTGAATGTCCAGCTTGTCGGCAATTTCATTGATTACCGTCATCTGTGTTTCCTGTGCAATTTCAATATCACTTTTAAAGCCCATTGCGTTCAGCTCCTTGTTCTAATAGTCTTTATATATTTTAGCATATAGCGCTATATTCTGTCCTGTAAATTTTGCAAAATCTTAAAGAAATTTTTGAACAATGAATGCTGCGGAGCCTTTTGTCTATGTGTTGGCCGCCGTCTTGGCCACTTCTGCTGTAATCTGATCAAGCCTTTACATATCTGCTCCGTTTCGACATTGTAGGCGCTGGGGAAATTGATTTTTTTAACCAGACAACATCTCCCGCACTTTTTTCAAAGCACTGCGCTCTAAGCGGGATACTTGCACCTGAGAAATGCCAATACGTTTGGCCACTTCGGTTTGGGTTTGGTCCCGATAAAAACGCAGATAGAGAATATTCTTTTCTCGTTCCGGCAAACGCTCCATCACTTCCTCCAAAGCTATATGGTCCAAAAACCGGTTGTCATCCTCCCTGCTTGCCAATTGGTCGATGACATAGATGGCATCGCCATCATCCTGATAAAGTTCCTCATGAATGGATGTCAAAAACTGGGTGGCTTCTAAGGCCTCTGTCAGTTGTTCCGGCGTTAATTCCAGCTTAGCCGCCACCTCAGACAATTTGGGCTCTCGTCCCAACTCTTTGGTCAACTGCTCCTGGGCATAGCGGATACGAATTCCCGTTTCTTTTAAGGAGCGGCTGATTTTTATCGGCCCGTCATCCCGCAAAAAACGCCGGATTTCACCGATAATCATAGGCACTGCATAGGTGGAAAAGCGCACCTCATAGCTGGGGTCAAATTTATCAATGGCTTTCATCAATCCGATAACGCCGATTTGAAATAAATCCTCCTGTTCATAGCCGCGGTTGGAAAAACGCTGGATTAAATTAAATACCAGCCGCAGATTACAGTTGATAATCCGCTCTCTTGCCGCCTCATCTCCTGCTTTTGCCTGCACTAATAGGGCTTGTACTTCGTCGTTTGGTAATAATGGAAAACGAGGTAAATTCATTTCACTTAATCTACCTGCCATATAACCACCTTATCCCACCTCGTCGATTTGCTGCTCGTTTGCTGGCAACAGCTTGTGCATCACAACGGTTGTACCCTTCCCCAGCTCGGAAAACACCTCAATGTTATCCATGAAGGTCTGCATAAACACAAAGCCCAGACCCATGTGTTCCGCTCTGGTGGAGAAGGTAGGTTCCATGGCCTGTTTGACATCGGCAATGCCCACGCCAGTATCCTCTACACAGATTGTGAGCTGGTGCGCTTTTACTTCCATGCTGACCAGTACCTCTTCGTCCTCTGCATCGCAATAACCATGAATGATACAGTTGGAAACGGCCTCTGACAAGGCAATTTTAATTTCATCCAAGGCTTCAAAGGTTAAATCATAGGGATACAGAAAACCGCTGGCCAGCATACGCACCAATGAAACATTTTCCCCGATACTTTTTACACGCATTGTGATACAATTATCTCTTACCATACCCTTCACCCCTCACAGTTCTCTGTGTTTCCAAGCGCATTACCGGCATCAGCTTTTTGATGCCTGATAATTCTAAAATGCGATACACGTTATCATTGGCATCGCAAATCATCATTTTGCCTTGCCGCCCATGCATCAGCTTGTAGCAGCCAATGAGCATTCCCAAACCGGAGCTGTCAATAAAACGAACCTCCGTCAGGTTCATAATCAGATTTTTCAGCCCGCCGCGGCTACACAATATGGACTCTAAGCTGTCTTTCACTTTCTTGGCCGATACCAAATCCAAATCGCCCTGCGGATAAATGGTCAACGTATCTTTTTCCATCTTCCACTCCAAAGCCATCACATCCTTTTTATTCCAGATAATTTCTTTTTCGCGATTTGTCAGGTAAATCCTTCCAAGTTTAAAAAATAAAAACGGAACAAGCACGCAGCCATCGCTTGATGGCTGCACGCTCGCTCCGTTTTATCCTTTTCTGCTGTCTGCTTTACTTTCGGTTTTATTCTTGTGGAGGCTACCGCTCTGCCGTGGTAATTTGAACGAACACTGGCATCTGGCTTTCTCGCTCCAAAAAATCTTCCATGGTGGCATAGTCCCGCTGCGCGCCCATTTTTCCATTCAAAAATCGGTACCACTGAGCTTGTATTGGTTTCTCTGCCGCTAACGCTTCCGCACTTTCCTCTGCCTGTTCTGCCGCAGCAAATTGCTCCACCTCCGCCTCCGTCGCCGGCAGGAAGGTTACAAAATGCAGCGCAGCACCGTTGAAATAAAACAGCACGCCCGCTTTACAGCCTTCCGCATAAGGCCGAGCGGCTTTGCGTCCTACTGCCCAATGCAGATGAAAGCCATGCCGCCGTAAATACAGATACATCTGCACAATATGGGTGCCCAGCAAACCGCCCAAAATTAAGCTATCCTCCAGTTGCTGCCGTACTGTGTCCCAATCCTTCTTACGGCCACAGGCTCGCAAAAAATTATAAGCGGCAATCCAACCACAGCCATTATAGTTGGACTGCTTCATTCCATAGGGCAAATTTTTTAACAGCCGCTGATTGATAATATAGCCGTCCGACGATAACGCCCGCCGGTTAATGTTGTGCTGCGTCATTGGGACTTGCGTCTCCTTCCTGTTGGCTGGCGCCATTCATTCACACAAAACCTTTCGACACACATGAAAATATTTTCTCTGCATGTTTTTCTGAATAACAAACCAAGCTACGCTTATGCAAAAGCGACAGCGCGCCAAATTTATGATTTAAATACCAGACTTTTGATGTCCGGCATC
>CABQBF010000175.1 GCA_902462325.1 uncultured Peptococcaceae bacterium | reverse complement strand
CGTTTTGTTTTCTGTGCTACACTATCCATGGCGATTGAGTCCTTTCATTGGATTTGGTATGGTAACTTTATTCTAATGAACTCATTCGCTTTTTTCTACCTCTTTTTGGTCTCACATCTATTGTAACGCTACAAACCGCGCAGCAACTTTTTTATTCAGGCACTTGTATCATAGCCGCGCACAATGGTATAATAAAAGATACGGTGCGAAAAGCCGCAATGTTATTAATCATACAACAGAAAGGAAGATTGTGAAATGAACTTGGAGACAACAAATCATCTGGAAAACATCCGCAAGGCAGCGGCCAATCTGGACGGCGTACTGCGGAAAACAGAATTGATTTACAGCGATTTTTTCAGTAAGGAGACTGGAAACCGCATTTACATTAAACCAGAAAATCTGCAGAGAACCGGTTCCTTTAAAATTCGCGGCGCTTACAATAAAGTTGCCAATCTGACTGAAGAAGAGCGTGCCAAGGGCATTATTGCTTCTTCCGCCGGTAATCATGCCCAGGGCGTCGCCTTGGCCGCATCCAAAATGGGGATTAAAGCTACCATCGTGATGCCGCTGGTTACACCTTTAATTAAAGTAGACTCCACCAAATCCTACGGCGCTGATGTGGTGCTGCACGGCAATATTTATGATGAAGCCTACGGCAAAGCCGTCGAATTGGCCGAAGAAAACGGCTACACCTTTGTGCATCCCTACAATGACTATGATGTAATATGTGGACAAGGCACCATCGCCCTAGAAATTCTTGAAGAAATGGCCGATATCGACCAGATTTTGGTGCCAGTAGGCGGCGGCGGTTTAATCAGCGGTATTGCCTTAGCAGCCAAAGCCATCAAGCCAACCATTCAGGTCATCGGCGTAGAGCCGGTGGGCGCAGCCAGCATGACCGCCGCCTTAGACGCAGGCCATGTGGTAACCCTGCCGCAGGTGCGCACCGCAGCCGAAGGCGTAGCGGTAAAAACTGTAGGCGAAAACTGTTTAGCAGTTTGCAGCAACTATGTAGACGGCATCATTCAAGTAACCGAAGAAGAAATTATGGAAGCATTGCTCATGCTGTTAGAACGGCATAAAATCATTGCCGAAGCAGCCGGCGCTCTGCCATTGGCCGCCATCAAAAAACTGAACACCCGCAATAAAAATATCGCTTGCGTTGTCAGCGGCGGCAATATCGACATGGTTACCATCTCTTCCACCATCAATTCCGGTTTGGTTACCCGGGGCCGCATTCTATGCTTTGCCGTCGATTTGCCCGACACACCGGGCCAGTTGTTAAGCATCGCCCAGATTTTGAGCGACCACCGCGCCAACGTCATCAAACTGGAGCACAACCAGTTCAAAGCCATGGACCGCGTGCAAAACGTACAGTTAGAGGTTACCGCTGAAACCAATGGACACGAGCATATCAAAACGGTTATCGACGCTTTAGAAGCCCACGGCTTTAAAGTAAACCGGATTTATTAAAAAAAGCAAACAGACAAGGGCTGTCGTGGAAAAGCGATTGTTAAGCCGGGCCTTTTGCCCCACATAACAAATCCAGCTTCCAACACGACAGCCCTATTCTTTTTACTACGCTATAGTTTTCCGTACAGACAAATGCATCCAATTTCTAACCCATACCTGCCAAAAGCGCGCCTGCCGCTTAACGGGATCGCTTCTCGTTCCTGCTGTTCACCTGGTCGGCAAACAAGCGATACGCCGCCGCGCACAGCGGTACACCCAACAACATGCCCGACACGCCCATCACACCGCCGCCGATGGTGACAGCCGCCAGCACCCACAAGCCAGGCAAACCAATGGAACTGCCCACCACGCGGGGATAAATCAGATTGCCCTCTATCTGCTGTAAAATCACCAAATAAATCAAAAAGACAATCGTTTTAGACGGCGCTACTGTAAAAATCATAAACGCCCCCAGCGCGCCGCCGATATAAGCGCCAGCCACCGGAATCAACGCCGACACCCCGATAATGGTGCCAGTCATCACAGCATAAGGCAGTTGCAGCAGCTTCATACCCAAAGCGCAAAGCACGCCCAAAATCACCGCTTCTGTGCATTGCCCCACAATAAAATTGGTGAAAGCTTCATGCACCGTGCGCAGCACATACAGCACCGTTTCCCGCTGCGTTGGCTTGAGATAGGCATTCATAATTTTCAAGCCCTGCTGTGCCAGCCGTTCCTTGCTGAACAACAAATACAGCGCAAAAATAAAACCGATTAACACCCGCACCAAAATGCCCATAGCCGACGTGGCAATCCCTACCACCGAATTCAGCATACCGCCTGCGCCAATCGCCAGCACATCCAATGCCTTCTTCAGCGACGCCGACCAGTCAAAATTGGCCTGCTGCAATAAATCTTGAATAACCGGAAGCTGGTCGGCATTGGCAATGCCCCACGCCCGCAAATCTTCCCACACCACAGGAATTTCCTGCGCAATCAATTCCACACTGGATACTACCTCCGGCAGCACAATGTTGATAACCAGCAAAACAATAATCAACAAAATGACAAAGGACAGTACAATACACACCAAGCGGCGGCTTTTCTGCACCAAAGCGCTGCTGGATTTGGGAAAATAGATACCCTCCAGCCGCACCAGCAAAATATTCAGCACATAGGCCATCACACAGCCCAAAACCAGCGGCGCCGCCGCGCTCCAGATAGTGCCGCCAAAGCGTAAAAGCTGCGGCAGATATGCCACTGCCAGATACACCAAAGCAATAACCAACGCAAACTCCGTAAATTTTTTCAACGATAAATTTCCCATGTATGCCTCTCTCTCTTATCATAATTCCTGCTGCGCATAGCTACCCTCTAACATGACCGCGATTCTATCGCCATGATACACAAGCTTCAAACCTATTTTCTTACGCCGACCGCCCACCTCCACCACACAGAATTAGCGCTATTATACACATGACCTCTGCCTTTGTCAAAACTTGCCGGTTCTCAGTCCATCATGTTCCCGATCCGCAGCGCAAGCCCATACCGTCATGCTGCGCGCCTTACAATTGGTACAAAAACATCGGAGCTGCTGCCATAGACAACAACTCCGGTGTTCGAGGGAATATTTATTTTTACAAAAGGCATCTTAGAGGGGATAGATGCAATTTCGGAAACAATCTGTTCATGTTCTGGCCAGTCTTCCGCACCATAAACCTTACTGGGCGTTGCCTTCTGTCAATACGACATTGGCCGTGATTTTTTGCCCGTTGCGGTTGGCCAAAATGCGCAGCTCATCGCCCACCTGGCAGTTGTCAATGATATCACTTAAATCTTCAAAGCTCTGAATTAACGTATCATCTACTTTATAGATAATATCGCCTGCCTGCAAACCAGCTTTTTCCGCAGGGCCGCCTTTCACCACTTCAGCAATCTGGATGCCCATGGGGATTTCATATTTTTCAGCAGTAGCTTCGTCCACCTGATACTGGCTATTGATGCTCACGCCCAAATAAGGACGGCTGACATGACCCTGGTTCATCAATTCTTCCACAATAGGCTTTACTTCATTAATACTGAGCGCAAAGCCCATACCTTCCGCATTGGAAGCCACCAGCTTAGCGCTGTTGATGCCTACCACTTCGCCTTTGCTGTTCACCAACGCGCCGCCGCTGTTGCCACTGTTAATGGCCGCATTGGTCTGAATTAACGTCATAGCGTCAGTGTAATCGGTCAGTTGCCGGTTTAACCCGCTGACAATACCGTCAGTTACCGTATTTTCATAGCCCAACGGATTGCCAATGGCCACCACCAGTTCCCCAATCTGCAATTTATCCGAGTCACCCAACTCGGCGGCAGGCAGGTTATTGGCGTTTACCTTCAGCACTGCCAAATCACTGGTAGAATCGGAACCTACAATCTGCGCCTCATATTCGGTGCCGTCGCTCAAGGTCACTGTCACCGACGTGGCATTTTCGATTACATGATAATTAGTAATAATATAACCATCTTCACTGTAAATAATACCAGAGCCGCTGCCTTGCGCGTTCATCTGCCGCCCCCAGTAATTATAGGTGCTGTAAACCTTAACGCCCACCACCGACGGCGTTACCTTCTGGGCGATGGCAATCACCGGAGAAATCTCCCCGCTGTTGCCTACCAACTGTACCTGACTGCTGCCGCCATTGTTGCTCATCTGGGCAGCATTGCTGTTACCAACGGCTAAATTGGCGCCTACCGCACCGCCGATGCCGCCGCCCACCAAGGAGCAGATTAAACCGGTAGCTACCACAGCCCGGAAACCATTACTTTTTTTGCTGTTCTTCTTTTGCTGCGGCTCCACATGGGAATATACCGCTTCTTCCATTCTGGTTGCCGCGTCTATGGTATGATTTTCGCCCTGCGGCGCTACAGTCTCTTGCATTTTATAGTCTCTTTCGTCTAACATCTTCAACACTCCTTTATCAAACCATTCTCTAATGGTATTGTAACCAGTTTGCCATTAGAAAAATCCTGTCGTTGTTTACAGTCTTTATTATAATCGCCTTTTGTGATGAAATGGTTATCAACAATTCAAGGAATTGTTAAGAAATTTTCGGAAAAATAGCTGCATTAAAGTTTTTCGCCAAAAACAACTTTATGGAATGTGTGTACGCAAGTATGAAAATCATGAGGTCTACACAATCCTGACACTTCTATTTACGATAAAAATACTGGGCTGCTTTATCAACCTAAGCGGAAGTTAGTACCATGCTCTGGCCTTGTACCTTCCTATCCCGTTTCCAATACAAAGGAAACAGCTTTCCATACCCTTTTCGCTGATGCGTTTCCTCCACAAAAAATATTGTGTAAAACGGTTATTATCCCGAAAGGAGATTATACTGTGGTAATCCTGTTGGTTTGTCCTCCGATAAGAACCTCCAAAAGAGCAGTGAAAAATCTGTTGACGAACGATATAAAAAAAATTACAATGGAAGGAATGAATATTAGGAGTTTTGTGATATAGAAGGTTCTGTAAAGAAGGTATGAAATAGAAACGAATAAGCATCAATAAAAATACAAAGAAA
>CABQBF010000174.1 GCA_902462325.1 uncultured Peptococcaceae bacterium | reverse complement strand
AATTTGCAGGAAAAGACTAGGCAGCGCCTCAAAAATATAGTAAAATATAAACAGTATTGTCTGAAAAAATTTATAGTAATACAATCAGAATTTATTTTGTTGGAGGCGTTGAATGTTATGAACTATATCAGTACCCGAAATAATTGTGAGCCTGTTACTGCAGCAGCGGCCATTGCCCGTGGTATGGTGCCGGCAGGCGGTTTGTTTGTACCGGAAACCATTCCTGTGCTTTCTGCCGAAGAAATTGCAGCAATGGCGGGGAAATCCTATCAGGAGATTGCCCAGTGGATTTTAGGTAAATACTTAACCGATTATAGCGCTGCAGAGATTGCCGATTGTGTGCAGGGCGCCTATCATAGTAACTTTGATACGCCAGAAATTGCACCGCTGGTGAAGTTGAATGACAATGAATATATTTTGGAATTATGGCATGGCCCAACGGCAGCTTTTAAGGATATGGCACTGCAATTAACGCCCCGTTTGCTAGTAAAAGCCATTGAAAAGCTGGAACTGCAAAAAGAAGTTATTATTTTGGTGGCCACCTCTGGTGATACCGGTAAGGCTGCCTTAGAGGGCTTTAAAAATGTAGCTGGCACACAGATTATTGTCTTTTATCCGGCACATGGCGTAAGCCGCGTGCAGCAGCTGCAAATGGTGACCACTGACGGCGATAATACGTATGTGGTGGGCGTAGAGGGCAATTTTGATGATTGCCAGAGCGCGGTGAAAGAAATCTTTGCCGACCAAAGTTTGGCAGAGCAAATGGCCCAGGCTGGTTATCAGTTTTCTTCGGCCAATTCGATTAATTGGGGCCGGTTGCTGCCGCAAATTGTGTATTACTTTGCAGCTTATTTGTCACTAGTGGAAAAGAAAGCCATTTCCTATGGAGAGCTAGTTGATTTTGTAGTACCAACAGGTAATTTCGGTAATATTTTAGCAGCTTGGTATGCAGAGCAAATGGGTCTGCCAGTAGGACAATTGGTGTGTGCGTCCAATAAAAACCGGGTATTGGCCGATTTTTTTGCAACAGGCGTTTATGATCGTCGCCGTGATTTTTATCAGACCAACAGTCCATCTATGGATATTTTGATTTCCAGCAATCTGGAGCGGTTTTTGTTTGCCATGACTGGCAATAACGGCACACAGGTGGCCCAGTGGATGGAGGCTTTAAAGAACGAAGGTATTTTTACTGTTGATGCCCAAACCAAAGCGAATATGGACCGCTTTGTGGTGGGCGGCACTGCTGATGAAGCAGAAACATTGGCTACAATTCAACAATGCTACGAGCAAAATCATTATCTGTTGGATACCCATACAGCGGTGGCCTTAAAAGTAAGTCGGGAATACAGACAGGCAAGTGGAAGTCAGCATATTGCAGTGGTAGATTCTACCGCCCATCCCTGCAAATTTGTGGCCAGTGTCATGGCTGCTTTGGGAGAACCTACTGAAACTGTCAGCGAACTAGACTTGCTGGAGCAGTTGGTAGCAAAAACGGGCATTGCACAACATAGAGGCTTGCAAAATCTGGAGCAGAAACCTGTCCGGCACACCGGAGTTTGTGCAAAAGATGGTATTTTGGCTACTATAAAAGATATTTTGAACTTGTAGCCTTTGTGAAGAACCGCGTAAACAGGACGGTGCTGCATCGTCCTGTATTTCTTTTTTACCACAATATGTTATCCGAAAACATTTACGATTGTGAGATGTGATTAGATTACGAAAAGGAGTGATAGGCATGTCAGATAAGATTATTCGAGCCTTGGCTTATGAGGGACAAGTGCGTGTATCTGCTGTCATTTGTACACAAACTGTAGAAACGGCGCGGCAGCGGCACGACGCCTTTCCTACAGCCATTGCAGCCTTGGGACGGACCATAGCCAGCACCTTATTGCTGTCTTGGGGATTAAAAGGAGAAGGAACAATAACACTGCGTATTTTTGGCGACGGCCCTCTGGGAGGGATTATTGTAACCGGCGATGCTGACGGCAATGTGAAAGGTTATGTGCAGGAGCCGCAAACCGATTTGCCGTTAAACAGCAAAGGAAAACTGGACGTGGGCGGCGCCATTGGACAAGGCGACTTGTACATCACCAAAGACATTGGTTTAAAGGAGCCTTATACAGGCAGTGTACCGCTGGTGACAGGAGAAATTGGCGATGATGTGGCTAGTTATCTGATGAACTCAGAACAAACGCCGTCGGTGGTGTCTGTGGGCGTTTTGGTAAATCCCGATTATACAGTGGCAGCCGCTGGCGGTATTATTATTCAGGCTATGCCCAATGCGGAGGACGCCATCTTAGATGATTTGGAAGAAAAGCTAAAAACAGCCCGGCCTGTCAGCGGATTAATTCAGCAGGGCGCCGATGTGCGGGGCCTTATCAGTAATTATCTTTCCGAGGTAGAGGTGCAGTATTTGGAAGAAAAGCCGGTACAATGGCATTGTAATTGCAGCAGAGAGCGCATTGGCAGCTTGTTAAAGGGGATTGGCATTGCTGAATTGGAAGATATGCTGGAAAAAGACGGGAAAACAGAGGCCGTCTGTCATTTTTGCAATACCCATTACCATTTTGATAAGACTGAACTGCAAGCCTTGCTGCAATCCATGCGGGAGGATTTAGCACAAAACTGAAAAATCGTTGTCAGTAAAGGAGGGCTGTATGGAATATCAGGCGTGTTTAGATTATATGCGACAGCATTGTCAAAGTGGGATACCAGGCGGCTTTGCGCGGACGGCGCGAATGGCGGAGCTTTTACATAATCCGCAAGAGGAGTTACGTATTATCCATATCGCGGGAACCAATGGGAAAGGTTCTACAGCGGCGGCTATAGAGGCCATGCTGCGGCAAGCCGGGTATCGGGTAGGGCTGTTTACATCGCCCCATTTAGAACGTTATGAAGAACGTATTCAGCTTGACCGGCAGTTAATTGCAGAGTCGGATTTTGCCGCTATTTTAAGCAAGCTGTTTGCAGAAATTGTGCCATTATTGTTAGCGGAAGGTATGTCCCATCCCGGTGAATTTGAATTGCTGACCGTGGCTGGATGGGTGTATTTTAAAGGCCGTACCGATTTTGTAATTTCTGAGGTAGGGCTAGGTGGCACATTGGACCCGACCAACGTGATAAAGCAACCTTTGCTGACGGTACTTACTCCAATAAGTTTGGACCATTGTCAGATTCTTGGAAATACGGTGGAGCAAATTGCCAGAGAAAAAGCAGGCATCTTGAAAACTGATGTGCCAGCCATTGTGGCGCCGCAAGAGGAAGCGGCGCTGCAAGTTATTCAGGAACAGGCCGCTCAGCTTGCCGTACCGCTGACGGTGCTTGACCGAGATAATCTGTCACCGGTAGCAACTAATCTGCAGGGCCAGTACCAACAAATAAACTGCAATGTGGCGTTAGCTGCTGTACGTAATCTTTTCCAGCGGAAGATTGTTTCAATTACAGAGACACAAATGCTGGCAGGTTTGCAGCAGGTGCGATGGCCAGGCCGCATGGAATATATTCCGTTAAATCAGGGAAGGGGGATCCTGTTGGATGGCGCCCATAACAAGGCAGGCATGGAGGCCTTGGCGGAAAATTTGCGTACCCTTTATGCAGACAGGGAAATCGTATTGTTTCTTTCCATTTTAGATGATAAAGAACAAGATAGCATGCTGGAAGAGATTTTGCCCATTGTTCATGCCGTGGTGCTGACCAAACCGGAACATGACCAGCGTGCGCAGCACTGGCTGGATTTGCAGCAAAAAATGAGGGGGAAGGCGCCAGATTGTCCCTGTGTACTTTTTGAGCATTATCAAGAAGCTTTGCAGCAGACCGTTGCTGAGCTTGCGCCGGGACAATTGCTGTGCATTACAGGTTCACTATATCTTCTAGGCGATTGCCGTCGTTTTTTACCGGAGGTTCTATCTGGAAACGGTTTTGCATACCCATAAAGTAATGTAACGAGGAAAGGAACGACGCTTATGGGGTGGGTCAGAAGGTTTGCGACGGCGCTGCTGTCCGTTGTGCTGCTGTTTGGGTTTATTCAAAGTGTGGGCGGTTATCTCATAGGACAACTGAGCAGTTTTCAGGATACGGGACAGGTCTTAGAGCCGGAAACAGAAGAAAAAATAGTACGGAAAATGGTATTGCAGTTGGAACCGGCGGAATATTATACCTTTCAAATTGGCGCTTATCAGGACGCTGCAGAGGGACAGGCTAAAATTAATGAGTTGGCCCAGCTTGGCTATCGGGTTTGCGTATCGGAGGGGCCGCCTTTCCGGTTGTGGCTGGGCTGCTTGGGCAAAGAACCACAAGTAGCCCAGTTACCTGAAGCGGTGCGCAGCAGCAGTAGCGATATTTTTGTGCAAAAACTGATATTGAATGAAACGGCGTTGCGTTTTTCTGCCGAGGATCGTCAGGTTATGGAGCAGGTATCTGCATTGCTTAGCAGCTATGATGTGGTTTTAAAGCATTCGCTGAAAATGTTTCAGGATTATCATTATGCAGCCTGCAGCGAGGAAAATTGGGCGGAAATGCTGCAACAAGTAGAAGAAGAACTGGCGCTTATTCAAGAAACAGGCAGCGCACTTTTAACCGATGAAGCCAGCGAGTCTATGGCCAGCGGTATTTTGGATTTGCTTACGGTGAGCAAAGAATATCAGGAAAGTTTACAACTCATTCAAGAGAAAAAAACAGATAAAGTTGTGCTGTTGGCGCAAAGCTGTCTTTTAGAATTAATTGAACAGTATCATCATTTTATGCAGACCGAAAGTCAAGAACAAATAGATTCGTGAAAAATTACGCAATCCTATTGATTATCTGAAAAAATCCAGATATAATAAATACAATATCATAGAGGCAGTTTGACGAAAAAGGGGTTGTTGTAATGAAAGAGCTGAAAATCCCAGAGGCAACAGTCAGTAGACTTTCCGTATATTCCAGATATTTAACAGAAGTTGAAAAGCAGGGTATCGTGAGTATTTCTTCCGGTGAAATTGCGGAAGGCGTAGGGGGAACGCCAGCGCATGTCAGAAAGGATTTGGCCTA
>CABQBF010000173.1 GCA_902462325.1 uncultured Peptococcaceae bacterium | reverse complement strand
ATAAAGACTGCAAACAAGAAATGGACATGATTAATAAGGCCTTTATTGAAATCATGATTGAAGGCGACGCCAATGGACGGGGCTTTCAGTATCCCATTCCAACTTACTCCATTACGAAAGATTTCGACTGGTCCGATACGGAAAACAACCGCCTGTTGTTTGAGATGACGGCCAAATACGGCACGCCCTATTTTTCCAACTATATCAACAGCGATATGCAGCCCAGCGACGTGCGCAGTATGTGCTGCCGGCTGCGCTTAGACTTGCGGGAGCTGCGCAAAAAATCGGGCGGGTTCTTCGGCAGCGGGGAAAGCACTGGCTCGGTGGGCGTGGTGACCATCAATTTGCCCCGCATTGCTTATCTGGCAGCCGATGAAACCGACTTTTACCGCCGGCTGGACAAGCTGATGGATATTGCGGCCCGTTCGTTGAAGGTGAAACGGAGAGAAATTACCAAAATGCTGGAGGAAGGGCTATATCCTTATACCAAGCGCTATTTGGGCAGCTTTGACAATCATTTTTCCACCATCGGTTTGGTGGGCATGAACGAAGCCTGCCTGAACGCCAAGTGGCTGGCCATGGATTTAACCCAGCGCCCGGCTCAGCAGTTTGCCAAAGATGTGTTAAACCACATGCGGGAAAGGCTGTCCGATTATCAGGAGCAATACGGCGATTTGTACAATCTGGAAGCGACGCCGGCCGAATCGACCACTTACCGGCTGGCCAAACATGACGTGGCCCGCTATCCCGATATTATCACAGCGTCGGAAGCTGGGGGAACGCCCTATTACACCAACAGCTCCCATTTGCCGGTAGGCTATACCGAGGATATTTTCTCGGCGTTGGACATTCAGGACCAATTGCAGACCTTATATACGTCCGGTACGGTATTTCACGCATTTTTAGGGGAAAAGCTGCCCGACTGGCGGGCTGCCGCCGCTTTGGTGCGCAAGATTGCCGAACATTATACGCTGCCCTATTATACGCTGTCGCCAACCTATTCGATTTGCCGCCAGCACGGCTATTTAAGCGGCGAGCAGTACCGCTGCCCGGTCTGCGGCGCGGAAACAGAGGTATACAGTCGCATTACCGGCTATTACCGGCCTGTGCAGCACTGGAACGACGGGAAAACCCAGGAATTTAAGGATCGGAAGGTGTATGATGTGGCCCGTTCGGTGCTGAAAAAGGGACAGCAGCCGGCGGAACAGCCTGCCGCCCAGCGGGAAACTGGCCTGGGCTGCGGTGGGGAAGAAGTGCTGCTGTTTACCACCAAAACCTGCCTCAACTGCAAAATGGCCGAGGCCTTTTTGGAGCAGAGCACAGTACCCTATACCAAAGTAGCCGCCGAGGAGCATGCCGATTTGGTGCAGCAATACGGCATTATGCAGGCGCCGACGCTGGTGGTCAGCCAAAAAGAGGGCGTGCAGAAATTTGTCAACGTGTCGGAAATCCGCCGGTATTTGGAGCAGCAGCGTTTCGCATAAAAGGCGCTGTCGGAAACGATACTTTTTTCAGAAAAGTTTCTCTGGAAATTGCAAAAAATGTGAAGAAATATTTGCACTATTGACAAAACAGCTATATAATAGATAAGTATTTGAATTTTAGGAGGAGCGATTTATGCGTTGGCAAAAAGTTGGAACATTGATTGCAACAGTGCTGATTGTTGTAATCGCCGCCGGCATCCTCTTCCCCATCTGCGCGGATCACGCGGTATTGGGGTTGGACTTGCAGGGCGGTGTTGCGGTTCGTCTGGAAGCGCCGGATGGAACCTCGCAAGACGATATGGAAGCAGCCAAAAGTGTAATTGAAAACCGTATCAATGCGCTGGGTGTTGCCGAACCGGAAGTGCGCTTGGAAGGTAGCAACCGGATTTCTGTAGAATTACCTGGGGTGGAAGACGCCGAGGAAGCGGTGCGGGTCATTGGCACAACTGCCAAGCTGCAGTTTGTCCGTTATGACAACGGCGAGTTAATTTTAGAAGGCGGGCAGTTGACCAAAGCCAGCGCCTATATGAATCAGGAAGCCATCAGCGCTTCTGAAATGTATGGCGTTGCCTTGGAATTTAACAGTGAAGGCACTAAAGCCTTTGCAAATGCCACCACCGATTTGATTAATACCTATGGTACCAGCGAAAGCACCAGAGAAAGCAGAATTATCGCCATCATTCTGGATGACCAGGTCATTTCTGCGCCCAGTGTGCAAACCGCCATTACCAACGGCAAGGCTCAGATTTCCGGCAGCTTTGATACCTTTGAATCGGCCCAGAGTCTGGCGATGATGTTGCAGGGCGGTGCGCTGCCTGTAGATTTAACGATTGTGGAAAAACAGACCACCGGTCCCCAGTTGGGCGCTGACTCTATTGCAAAGAGCATCAAGGCCGCTATCATTGGGATTATAGCGCTGGCTGTCTTTATGATTGTGGTTTACCGGGTGCCCGGCGTGGTGGCTACCTTTGCGTTGCTGTTGTACTCCATTTTGGTAATTGGCGCCAATGTGGCCATTAAAGCCACCATTACGCTGCCGGTGATTGCGGCGTTCCTGTTGTCGGTAGGGATGGCGGTAGACGCCAACGTCATTATTTTTGAGCGGATTAAGGAAGAACTGCGGGCCTGCAAAACCTTGCGGGTGGCCATTGAATCCGGCTTCAAAAAGGCCTTTGCTACCATTTTTGACTCCAACATTACCACCTTGCTGGCCGCGGTGATTTTGATTGGCTTCGGCAGCGGTTCGGTACGCGGGTTTGCCGTAACGCTGACCATCGGGATTTTGGCCAGTATGTTTACCGCCATTACCTTTACCCGTTTTATGTTGACCACACTGGTATCTTCCAACCTGGTGCGTAACCCTAAATTATATGGACTGCAGGGAGGTATCTGTGATGAAGATTGATGTAATCGGAAAAAGAAAAATCTGGTATGCCATTTCTATTATCGTGCTGGTTGCCGGTTTGGTATCTCTGTTGGTGCAGGGCATGAATTTGGGCATTGACTTTATCGGCGGCAACCGTATCAACGTACAGTTTGCCCAGCAGGTAGATATTGCCGATTTGCGTACTGCGTTGACGGAAAACGGCTTGGAAGGCAGCAAAATTCAGGAAATGTCCGACGGTTCCTATCTGCTGAAAACTGCAGAGATGGATCAGGCCAAACAGGATGCTGTGATGGCCGATTTGGAAAGCCGCTTCGGTGAATTTGAAATTGTGGAAAGCGGTTTGGTAGGGCCCAGCGTGGGCGCCGAGCTGAAAAAGAACGCGCTGATTTCTCTGGCGCTGGCTGTGGTGCTGATGATTGCCTATATCACCTACCGGTTTGAAATGCACTTTGCCATTGCCGGCGTGTTGGCGCTGTTCCACGATATTTTTGTGGTAGTGGCTTTGTTCAGCATCTTCCAGTTGGAAATCGACAGCACCTTTATTGCGGCGCTGCTGACCATTTTTGGGTATTCCATCAATGATAAAATCGTTGTGTTCGACCGAATTCGGGAAAATATGGGCCGGGTGAAAAAGGATCAACTGTCCGGTTTGGTCAATGACAGTATCAAACAGAGCTTTACCCGTTCGATGAATACTTCCATCAGCACGTTAATCTTGCTGATGGCGCTGTTCTTCTTTGGCGGACAAACCACAAGAATTTTCGTTCTGGCCATGATTATCGGCGTTGTGGCAGGGACCTATTCTTCTCTGTGCATTGCCAGCCCCATCTGGTATGAATTTAAGATGCATTTGAAAGGCAATCGGGTTCAGGCCAAGTAAAAAAAATTGGAACTGTCAAGTTCGAAATGAGAAGTTGGCAGGTTGCAGTCGATTGAGAAAAGCAGTTTCCTCATGCAGGAAGCTGCTTTTTTGCGTTTGCTGGCATCAGGCCCTAGCTCTCTATTGACGATTTTGATTAGGAACAATCATAACTATAAATTTTTTTTTGCGTTGTAAACAATCAATCTGGAACTCCGGATTTCTTAACAAGTTCTTAACCTTTATAAATGGCTTACGGCGAAAAAGGCGGCAAGCGGAGGAACGCAAGGCGGCCGTTTGCTGGATTGGAAGGTTTTGAATTGGCGCTATCGGGCCGATAAATAAATTTTTTGTTTAAAAATCGCTTTAGACAGGGAAAAGACAATATAGCGCTTTTTGTGACAAAAAGCATGAATTGTCAGTTGAGTTTTGAAATTAGTTTGGGTATAATAACAAGGGTATGGTCATAAGAATATTCTGAAATCCATAATAGAGGTGGAAGTATGTATAAAATTGGAATTGATGTCGGGTCCACAACCATCAAGTGCGTGGTGCTGGATGAAAATCATAATATTGTGTACAAATCCTATCAGCGCCATCGGGCCATGATTAAAGAGAAAATTCATGAGCTGGTGTTAATGATTGGGCAGGAAATTCTGCAGGGACAGCAGGCTTGCTTGGCGTTGACCGGCTCGGCTTCTCTGGGACTGGCAGACTATTTTGAAATTCCATTTGTACAGGAGGTTGTAGCCACCCAGATTGCGGTGGAGCAATATCCGGAAACCATTGATGTTGTGATAGAATTAGGCGGCGAGGACGCCAAAATTTTGTTTTTAACCAACGGGGTAGAGGTGCGCATGAACGGCACCTGCGCCGGCGGTACCGGCGCTTTTATCGACCAGATGGCGGTGCTGCTGGATGTGTCGGTGGAGGAAATGGACCAGATGGCGTTGCAGGCCCAGCGCATTTATCCCATTGCCTCCCGCTGCGGTGTGTTTGCCAAAACCGATGTGCAGCCGCTGTTAAATCAGGGCGCCCGCAAAGAGGATGTGGCGGCCAGCATTTTTCATGCGGTGGTCAATCAGACCATCGGCGGTTTGGCCCAAGGCCGGGAGCTGAAAGGGAAAATGATGTTTCTGGGCGGCCCGCTGACTTTCTTAAAGGGCTTGCAGAAGAGCTTTATTGATGTGCTGCATTTGGACAGCAACACTGGAATTTTTCCGGCGGACGCTCAGTATTATGTGGCCTATGGGGCCGCCTTATATGCGGGCAGCGAGCAGCCGGTGGATTTTGCCAAGCTGACAGAGCGGATGGAGGTTGCCGGAGAAATCAAACAG
>CABQBF010000172.1 GCA_902462325.1 uncultured Peptococcaceae bacterium | reverse complement strand
CACGTTGATAACCTTTTCCGCTTCGCCTACACCGTGAAAAGCACCGGCCATAAAAGGATTGTCTTCCACCGCATTGCAAAATACCACCAGTTTGGCACTGCCCAAGCCGTCGGTGTCGGCTGTCAAATCAGCGCTTTCCTTTACCACTTCCCCCATCAACCGCACCGCATCCATATTAATACCGGCACGGCTAGAACCGATATTGACCGAAGCACAGACAAATTCGGTTTCAGCCAGCGCCTGTGGAATGGAACGAATTAATTTTTCGTCTCCTTTGGTCATCCCTTTTTGCACCAAAGCCGAAAAACCGCCGATAAAATTAACGCCCACTTCCCGGGCCGCCGCATCTAAGGTTTTAGCAATCTTCACATAATCAGGGGCTTCACAGGCATCTGCCACAATGGCAATAGGGGTGACAGAAATGCGTTTGTTAATGATAGGAATGCCGTAATCCTCGGCTACTTCTTCCCCTACCTTTACCAAATCCTTCGCATAGGTAGTAATTTTTTTATAAATCCGATCACAGACCACATCAATGTCACTGTGGGCGCAATCCCGCAGAGAAATGCCCATGGTGATCGTGCGGATGTCCAGATTTTCCGATTCAATCATATTAATGGTTTCTAAAATTTCTTCATTGGAAATTGAAATTGGCATGATAGCTCCTCCTTAAATCCGGTGCATGTACTGAAAAATTTCTTCATGCTGGCAGGAAATTACCACTCCATACTTCTGCCCCAACACGCCCAACTGCTCCCGCAATTGGCTGAAGCTGACCGTTGCCTCCGCCAAATCTACAATCATAATCATGGTGAAAAATTCCTGCAAAATGGTCTGGCTGATATCCAGAATATTGACCTCCCACTCAGCCAAAGCGCCCGATACCGCAGCAATAATCCCTTTTTTATCTTTTCCCACAACTGTTACCACAACACGGTTTGTATTTGTTTCCATCGTCTATAGACCTCCAAATCATAGTGCTTTTATTATAATATAGCTACCAACAAAAAGCAATCATAGATATAAACTGTATACAATGTTTCAAAAAGTAAAAAAGACATAGCGGACAAACAGCCTTGAGAGGTTCCGCAAGGCTGTTTGTGCATAAAACATAATAAACTCCAGATTTCGTCATCAAATTTGAGGCGTTATTAACTGTAGACTGCTCAGCTCTGTAAAATTTCCAGAATTTCGTCTTTGTTGAGACTGGCTATCGACATTCCCTGCGCAGCAATCACGGAATGACTTAAGGCTAGCTTTTGTGCCTGTAGGGCCTGAATTTTTTCTTCAATCGTGTCTTTCGTTATCAATTGAAATACACTAACTGCCTGTTTCTGTCCAATGCGGTGCGCTCTATCGGTAGCCTGCTCCTGGGCTGCAGCGTTCCACCAAGGGTCTACGTGAATAACAACGCTGGCTGCTGTCAGGTTTAAGCCTGTGCCGCCAGCCTTCAGCGAAATTAAAAAGACAGAGGCTTCATCATTTTTGTTAAAACGCTGCACCAACTCTGCTCGCTTTTCTTTGCTGGTAGCACCAATTAAAGTAAAGCTGGCGATATGCTGTGTTTCCAAGCGCTGACGGATGCGGTCCAGCATGGTGGTAAACTGAGAAAACACCAGCACCTTGCTGCCACTTTGCAGGGCGTTGTCAATCAATTCCATACAAGTATCCAGCTTAGCGGAGCCGCCGTTATAGTTTTCATACAACAACGACGGATCACAGCACAGCTGCCGCAACCGGGTCAATTCTGCCAAAATTTGCAGCTTTTCGCTCTGTACTTCAGCATCCGATTTTTTCTGCAGGCCATCTAGCACCCGCTGCAAATTGGCAATGTAAAGTTCCCGTTGCGCTGTTTCCATTTTAGAATACACAATGGTTTCTATTTTTTCCGGCAAATCTTTCAATACATCCTGTTTTAAGCGACGCAAAAGAAAAGGCTGTATCATTTTTTGCAGCCGTTTCAAGGCAACTTCATCCTGCCCCTGTACAATCGCAATTTCATAACGTTGTCGAAAGACTTCATAACGGCCCAAAATCCCAGGCAGAAGGAAATCAAAAATGCTCCATAACTCCGACAAACGATTCTCAATCGGCGTGCCCGTCAAGGCAAAACGATTATCGGACTGTATCGCTTTTACGGCTTTGGCAGCTTTGGTAGAATGATTTTTGATATTCTGCGCCTCGTCGATAATACAAAAAGAAAAGGACTGCGTATAATAATCTACATCCCGCTTTAATAAATCATAAGACGTCAGCCAAATCTGCGCTGTCGTTTGCTGCAAAAGCTGATGCCGCTCTGCCGCTGCGCCGGTGATACTGCACACTGTTAAAGTTGGCGCGAAGCGATGAATTTCATTCTCCCAGTTATACACCAAGGAAGCTGGCGTAATAATCAGAGCCGGTTTCTGCAACAGCTTCTCCTGATGGGCTAAAAGCATAGTAATCACCTGTACTGTTTTTCCTAAGCCCATATCGTCAGCCAAAATACCACCTAACCCCATGCGCGTCAAGGTCATCAACCATTGATAGCCAGTCTGCTGATATTGACGCAGAGTGGTAGTCAAACCTGCGGGAACTTCATCATCACTATCCTCATAATATTTTAAGGTACGAATCATGCTGCGGAAATTTAAATCGCGCTGTACAGTCAACCGTTCTCCGCCCTCCCGCAAAACCTGGTCTACATAATAAGCCTGATAGACAGGCACCTGTAAATGTCCCTGCTCTAAATTGCGCTCTGGCACCTCTAACCCATCGGCTAATTCAGCCAGTGTTGTCAGAGAGCCTTCTTCTAATTGCAAAAAATCGCCATTTTTCATACGGTAGTATTTGCGCCGTTGCCGATAACTATTTAAAAGGCCCTGCAGCTCTTGCTTAGGCAGTCGCTCGGCATCAATATCCATATCCAGTAGACCGCCGTTTATCCGCACGCCAATTTGCAGATTAGGCTGAGGCTGCACCTGAATACGTTTCATGCGGTCTGACAGATACAGCTCAGCCATCTGTCCAATGTGGGCCAGTCCCTCTGTTAAAAGCCGATATAAGCAGGCATCATCCTCATTTGAGAAATATAGCTCACCGTAAGAATTCCAGGCAGGGAAATATTGCTCCAGCACAGAGCGCAACCCATATTCCGCCTCAAAATCCCGCAAGTTCTCTTTTGGCTCCTGCTCGTTCAAAAAAAATTTCTGCTGGCCATACCAGGCTTCTGCCCGACAAAGAATCTGGAAGCCATCATCGTCCAAATAAACACGCAACTGACAAGGCTCAGGCCGGTATGCCTCTAAACCGTCCAACTCCACATTGCTGCATTTTATCAGTGCTGGCAAAATCGTGGCGCAAAAGGCATTTAAATCGGCTTCAGCCACAAAATGAGATTGCTGTCGGTCCACTGAACTCAGATCCACCAATACCTGCACGGCTTCCGCAAATTCGGCGCCACAGAAGGTGAAACTACCATCCTGTACCAGACAATATTGCTTACCGTCCTGCAAAAGCTGTAAAGGCGGCAATGTCAACTGATAGCCGCCCTTCTTAGCTTCTAAGATAATCGGTAACACCGGTGCCGACGCCTCTGTAATAACATACGTCGCCTGAGAATTTACTAAAATCTCGCCATTCGGCATAGCACGCAGCAACCGAAATAAATTTGCCGTAGTCAGCAGCAAATCCCGTTTTGTTTGACTGCTACCATAATAATAACCATATAGTTTTTGACGAAAATTGCGTTCCATCAAAATATGCTCTGCAATCAAGTCCAGCAAGGGTTGTGTATGGCTGGCAAAAGCTTCCCGCGTATGTACAAAACTCAGCTTTTTGCCGTAGGATACTGCCTCTTCCCGCTCCAAATCCGATACAAATTGGCTTAAATTTTTTAGTACATAATAATGAGCAGATGTGCCGATTTTAAACTGCACCGACCACTGGCCATTTTGTTTGCTGCGTTCCAATATAGGAATTAATTGCACTGGCTCAGATAAAATTTGTTTGGCTTCATTTTGATAACGAATCGCCGCTTTCTTTGCTTTTTGCCGCATTGCCAATTGTAAAGCCTGCGATGTCTGCTGCTGACCATTAGAGCTGGGCAAAAATGAAAATACCCTCTCATTGACCAGCCGATTATACTTTAAAGCTAAAGCAAGACAATGCTTGCATAGACCACCATACTCAAAGAAAGCGGGACAGTCGCAATAAGTTTCCACCAGCTTTTTTGTTTTAAAAGAATAAACCAACTCGGTCCGATAATATTCAACCTGCTTGGAGGACAAAATATCAGCGGAAATGACAATTGTATCTTTTTGAAGTTCTGCCTCTACATTTTCTACCAATCCTTGTCGATAAACCCGCATGCCCCGCTCATAAGCGGCTTTCGTACTATTTTGCTTCAATACATCAATTGGTATGGTATAAGACATGCTTTGCCTCCTTTATTGTTCTTAGACATCCTGTGCGCGCAGCTTGGCGGCATAGACCTGTACAAAATCGTCAATCTGAACTAAAAAAGCTCCTTGTCCTGTGGCCAGCAGTTCCTCTCGTTGATTAAAAATCTTGGCTTCACAATAGACCATCGTCCGGCCATTGCGGACAACAGTGGCCTTTGCCCGCAGCACATCGCCCTTTTTAGCGCTTTTTAAATAATGAATGCTCATAGATGTTGTAACGCCAGCTTTATTTTTGGTGAGTAACGCCATGCCCATGGCCGAATCCAACAAACCAGCAAATACTCCGCCATGTACAATTTCCATGCTGTTATAATGCATAGGCGCTACTGGAATTTCTAATTCTGCTACCCCATCACCCAGAGCAGAAAAATAAATATCCTGATTTTCAAAAAATCCACTGCTTTCTTCAGCATCTAAAATATATCCAAACAGATGACATGGAATACCTCTATTTTCTACTTCTCGAAACATTGGCATAAAAATTCCCTCACTTTACTTCATAACCGTTTTCCTCGTATAATAAGTGTATAACCAATAGAAACAGATGGTTATGCACTTATTCTTTCTATAAATCTATAGATGATCTGAGACACCTGGGATAAACCCTTTCCATCTCATCTACATTGGTTAATAGTT
>CABQBF010000171.1 GCA_902462325.1 uncultured Peptococcaceae bacterium | reverse complement strand
CTATATCAGCTATGCCACATCGGCGCTGTCAGCGTTAGATTTATATTTAAAGGCCCAAAACGATGGGGCAGGGGCTGCGGACCGTTATATGAAATTGTCGGCGCTGGATAGCTTTATTCCCTATCAGACAGCAGTAAAAATCTGCGGTTTACAGAATGTGTTTGCGCCGGGTGTGGTGGCAAAGCTGGCAGAGGATTTATCCCAAAATTTGAGACTGGATAGCCCAGCGGCCAAACCGGTCCGTTCGGAAATAAAACAGCTTCATGAAATGACAATTCGGCAGAACGCAGTTTGCTTACCACCGGCGGCATAAAAAACACTTTTCATCGACAGATGTGGTTGTTTGTGTTATAATAAGCAAATCTGAATTTGATAAATGAGGTGGCTCGGTTGGAAGAGAAATCCCAATATGTACAGGAAGTATTTACAGAAATTGCTGATGATTACGACCAGATGAATGATAAAATGACTTGGGGCATGCTGAAGGGCTGGCAGAAGATTGTAATGCAGAAAACCCAGTTGCAGACCGGCGATAAAGGATTGGATGTTTGCTGCGGCACTGGCGAGATGACCTTTCAGCAGCGGCAGTTGGTAGGGCCTGCCGGTGAAGTGGTCGGTCTGGATTTTACGCAGAGTATGCTGGACGTGGCCGATGCCAAGCTGGCCAAGCTCCGTTATCGCAATGTGTCTTTTGTGCAGGGCGACGCCATGGCGCTGCCCTTTGCCGACAATACCTTTCAGGCAGCAACCAATGGGTTTGCGCTGCGCAATGTAGTAGATATTCAAAAAACGATTTCCGAGATGGCGCGGGTCGTGGCGCCGGGCGGGCGTGTTGTTTGTATCGATGTGTCAGTACCACAGTTTTTTCTGTTCCGCTGGTTTTTCAATGTGTATTATTATAAGCTGGTACCGATTATGGGCCATCGGGTAGATAAAAATAAAAAAATCGGCAGCAAATTTCCGGCCTATACATGGCTGGCAGAGTCATTGCGTACACTGCCGCCGCAAGAGGAAATTAAGCAGATGTTTGTAAACGCTGGGTTACAGGACGCCGCCTATCAAGGCGTCGGCTTTGGCGCAGCGACCATTTACTGGGGCACCAAGGGGGAGGCCTAATCAAAAAGGCAGTTGGCGCAAAAGCTGTCTTAGCCAGATCAACCAGGGCGCGTCAGCGGCTAAGGTGTTGGTAATCAACGCGCTGCGATAAAATTGCTCATAAGCCAATTTTCCCAGCAACAGGATAAAGAAAAAAAGAAAGCAACTTTGTAAAATTTGATAGCGTTTCTGCAAGAAACCCACTCCTTTTGCATCATTTTTTGAAATTGTAACCACTTTGTAACTAAATAATTGTAGAATAGATGGCTCTGAAAGCAATTTCAGGGCCATTTTTTGTAGAATTCATTTTTATTTTTGAACAATCAAATAAAATAGTTCCTACATGGAGAACAAAAGAAAAAAACGGGGATTGTAAATTTTTGTAATGTAAAAGAAAAATGCTTGGTTAAGCTGTTTTTTTACGATAACCGTTGTTTTTGTTATTTGTAGAAAAAAATTATTTTATATGTGTATTATTCTTGTCAAATAGGGGCAAAATGATACAGGAAAATGAAATAATTTTACAGGATTGTATTGTAGTAGGAGGAAAACTTTACGGAACGCCATATTTTTGGTATAATAAGACCAATTCAGATGGAAAGGAGAGTTGCCAATGAAGAAGTTATGGTGCATAACTTTTTTGACGCTTTCTCTGTTATTACTGGCCATGCCGGTATGTGCTGCCACCGAAGGAGAATCTGCATCGGTTGAGGATGCAGGTGCATTTTATGACGCAGAAGAAGATAGCTTACTCATTGAATATGGAACACAAACAATAAAATGCGAGAATGCAGCGATAAAAAGCGGAGATGTTACCTACCTGCCGTTGCGGGAGGTATTGGCTGCCTATGGCGCCAGCGTAAACTGGGCCGTGGGGGAAGCAGAAGACAAAGTGATTGTCACTGCAGGAGCAGAGCGCTATCAGTTGGTTGTCGACCTGAAAAAATGCGAGGCCTATGGTTTGAACGATAAAAACTATACGCTCAAACATGAGGACAGCATTTTATATTTACCGGTTCATTTCTATGCCGACTTAATGAACTGTTCTGTTGTTTGGAATAAAGATACTTGTGTCTTGACCATCCATGACAGTAAAAAGAAAAAAGAAGCTGCCATATTTAATGCCAGCAATGGAGGCATTACCTACAAAAAGGTATTGAATTTGCCCCTTTATCAGAAAACATCAGCGCCGGTGGTTTCTCGGTCTGCTGGGTTACAAAGCCGCAGCGCCTCTGCCAGTATGGTAAGCGGCGGTATTTATGAGCGCGGCATTGCTTCTTATTATGGAGCCAAATTCCAGGGAAGGAGAACTTCCAGCGGAGAGGCCTATAATAAAAATGCTTATACAGCGGCGCACAAAACCTTGCCCTTTGGTACCATTGTGCGGGTAACTGCCCAGTGGAACAAAAAATCGGTAGAGGTGCGGATTAATGACCGCGGGCCTTACACCTATGGCAGGGTGATTGATTTATCAACTGCCGCAGCCTCCGATCTGGGGATGCTCAGCAAGGGCGTCGGTGAAGTGACGTTAGAAATTGTTTCCTATCCGTAGGGATCGGGAAACTCCATATAGAGAAATCAAAAGGCCGTTGCCTGCATGAAGCTTCATGTGGGCAACGGCCTTTTTTGGCCCCATAAGGGGTCGGCAGAAAAAAATCAGCCGGTGTGCTGGCAAAAGGCGCAGAGTTGGTATTCCGTCTGCGGCCATTGGTAGAAGCTGTGCTGGCAGTTGCTGCAGATTTTTTCAGCGCTGTGTGCCAAAGGCTGCGGCGTTTGTAAAAATTGCCGCTGACTCATAAAATCATCCCACTGTAAGCCTTGCTGCATACAGATGGCTTGGCAAAGATTACAGTTGATGCAAAGCTCCGGCTGATATTGGAGTTGTTTTTCGCCGTCCTGCTCGGTGAGGGTTAGAGCCTTTGTGGGACAGAGATGGCTGCAAGCGCCGCAAAAGTTGCAGGCTTGGCAGCGGAGCTGTCGGAACGGCAATGGCTCCTCTGGATGGATAGGCAGTTGCTTTTTTACATATAATGCATAGAGCGGCAGCCGTTGAGGAAAGATTTCCGGCTCGGCCACCTGTACCGAATGGGCGGAACCAGTGGCGGTAATAGCTTCCGCCGCTTGTACCGCTGCTTTCTTCGATTGTTCCTCTGTGCGATGCCAAAAATTGCGCAAAAGCTCACGGCGCTGATTTTCCGGCTGTGGGCTACCGCTTGGTTCCGGTTGGGCGGCAGGCTCTTGCAGCACAAGGTTCAACTGCTCTGCCGGAATGTGATAGGGCGCAAGCTGCTGCAGTAAGCCCTGGGGATACCATTGCTGCGGGCAACTTTGGCAGAGCTTTGGCGTCAAATATAAGGTAATCTGCTGGTGTTGATAGAGCAGATAACACAACGTCAGCGGCGATAATTGCTGTAAACAATTCAAGCGAAGGGTCGATGGAGGCGTCGATGGATTTTGATGGCAGCAAAGCTGTAGCGGCCCTTTGGGCTGCTGCAAGAGCTGCGGCAGGTCGATTTGAAAAACCTGGGTAGGGCAAGCCATAGCGCAAAGCCCGCACAAACTGCAATCGGTCACTTGCCAGTGATCCTCCTGCCAAGAAAGCCCTTGTTGAGGGCAAAGCTGCTGGCAAATGTTGCATTGTGCCAAAGGGCTGCGTTCATTCAGACAGTTGGCGGGATAGATGGTGAGCTGTTTTGCTTTTTGATAGGTTGTCTGCTTCAAATTGTTCACTTCCTTTTTGTCTATTCCATCATACAATAAAAAAGAAAAAAAGGAAATAGCCGATTGCTGCCAGAATCCTAAAGAAGATGTTTAGATTTTTTGAAAATAAGAGAAAAGCTGTTTGCTGCTTGACAAGTTAGTGTATAATGTTAAACGGGTGAGAAAAAATGATAGAATTTCGTGAATTAACCTTAGCGGATAAAGGGCTAATTGATGGGTATTTTCAGAAAGGACAATACCAGAATTCAGAATGTACCTTTACCAATCTGTTTATCTGGCGGGATTGCTATGCCGTGCAATGGGCGGTGGTAGACGGTCTGCTGGTGATTAAGCCGGGGCAGAGTGATGAAAACTGGATTTTACCGCCCTATGGCGATTATGATAGCTGCGATTTGAAAAAGGTGCTGCTGCAAATAAAGGAATATTTTGCAGCGCAGGGCAAGCCCCTTGTTTTGCGGGCTGTGACCCAATCCTTTGCCGATCTCTTAGAACAGCGATGTCCCGGCATGTTTGAACTAGAGGAAGAACGGGACTTAGAAGATTATTTATACAGCGGAGACGATTTGCGGGAGCTGAAAGGCCGCAAATTCCACAGTAAGCGCAACCATCTCAGCAATTTTCGCAAACAGTATCCCGATTATGTGTATGAGCCTATGACTGCCAATATGCGGGAAGAAATCTGGGACTATATCAATTTGTGGTGCAAGCAGAAGGAATGCAGCGGGAAATTCAGCGACGGCCTGCTCTGTGAAAAAAAAGCAATCCGGGAAGCGCTGGACTATTTTGACCAGTTGGATTATGTGGGCGCTGTTATCCGCATCGACGGCTGCATAGAAGCCTTTACTATGGGAGAAAAACTTAACGACGATACGGTCGTCATCCATGTGGAAAAGGCTAACGGCCTGATCAACGGTCTGTACGGCGCTATCAATCAGGAATTTTTACTCCATGCCTGGCCTGATGCAGCCTTTGTCAACCGAGAAGAAGACACCGGCGATGAAGGACTGCGCAAAGCCAAATTGTCTTATCATCCGGTAGAATTGGTAAAAAAATATAAAGGAGTTTATCAAGGATGAATGAGGAAGCCCTTTGCCGGTTTGTACAGCCGCAGGAAACAGCGCAGGTAGCGGCGTTGTGGCGGCAATGCTTTGACGATACGCCCCAGTTTGTGCAGTGGTATTTTGAACGCTATTACCAGGCGCAGAATACGTTGGGCGTCTTTCAGAAAGATGGTTTACAGGCTTCTGCCCAGATGATCCCCTATACTATGAAGCTGCG
>CABQBF010000170.1 GCA_902462325.1 uncultured Peptococcaceae bacterium | reverse complement strand
CGTTGGAACCGATGGACATTACAACTACCTGACCTACGGAATCTTTACCTACTGCGAAAATCTGAGTACCGGTGTAGTATTTTACTACATCTTTCTGATTACTGTTATTGCTTGTTTTACTGTTATTGCTTGTTTTACTGTTATTGCTTGTTTTAGTTACCTTAGCGACAGCCTGAATGGTCACATTACCAACTTTGTTAGCGGTTACATTCATTACAAAGGTACCTTCGGTGGTCAGTTTGTTGTCTGCACCGTCAGTGGATACAGATACTTTAGAACCTTCTGGTTTATCCAGAACTACATAGCTTACAGTAGCATCTTTAATGCCGCTTCTGTTCAGAGCAACTCTGTTACCTTCGCTATCAACTACGGACACTTTTACTTTGTTGTTGGTATCAATAGCTAAAGTTTTAGTATCAAATGCTAAAGCAGAAGCTTCATCAGCAACGGTCAGAGTAGCCTGAGCAGTCAGGTTGTAACGGTCATCAACAGCTACAACTGTGATTTTGCTGCCAACGTATTTGTCATCAGCTTTTACAGTCACTAAACCAGTCTCTGTATCAAAATCATCTACTGCATAACCGGTAGCAGCTAAATCCACTTTCTTTTTAGCAGATTTAGTTACGCCGTTAGCGTCAACCCATTCCAGAGTATCAATAGCTACCTGACTGTCTAATTCTACAGCGTCAGCTTCATAAGTCAGATTCAAAGCAACTGGAGTGGTAAATTCTTTTACTTCAAAAGTTACAGTCACATATTTACCATTGTCCAGAACGACTTTCACTTCATAGGTACCTTCAGCTAAATCTTTAGCTGTACTAGCCAGTGCTAAATTAGCTCTGTATTCATTACCTTCAGTAGCACCTTCATGAGCATCAGCTACTAAATATAAATCTTCATTTTCCAATTTAGAAGCAGATGGTTTAGATACAACTGCAACATATGGTTTGCAGTTAACGTCTTTTTCACCATTTACTAATTTGTCAGTTAATTTTCCATTTCTAGAATTAAATGCAGCAACAGCACCATTTTTTTCAGCCTGATCGGCTGTTACAGCATTACCATTAGCATCAGTAAATGTAAATTGAATTTTATCTTCCAAGTCACTAGTAACATCAAATGGAGCAGTTGGAGCTTTTGCTACCTGAATATTATAAGCGCCAGTAGCACCAACAGTTACATAGATAGTAGCTTCGTAAGAGCCGCATTTTACATAGATTTTATACTGACCATCACGTACACCAGCAATTTTGAAATCTACTTTACCTAAACGGTCTGTTGTCGCTTTTTCTTTGTTTAGTTCGATATTAGCACTGCCAGTTTCAAATGTAACAGTTTCGCCTTTTACAGCATCGCCATTTTTGTCAACAAATTTCAACGTAACAGTTTTGTCTGTTACATTGTTAGCTTTAACGCCTTCTACATAAAAGTCAACGCCGTCTCCAAATGCTTTAGTCAGAACTCCGTCTACTGCGTTTTCACTATCATAAACCTCAGAGTCTTTTTCGCCCTGCAAAGCGCCTTCAATTTTAGTTACATCTGGGCCAGAAACATAAATCATACCATAATCTCTGGAAGAGGTAGAGGTAGTGATTTCAATTGTTCTCTGATCTGTTAACGTCCCTAATTTCTGGGTAGCATTAGAAAATGCTTCTGCCAATGTTTTATAAGTCGTATCAGCATACTTTGCGCTTGGATCTACAAAAGCAGCATTTACAGTGTATTTATCATCACTTGTAAACTGGAAGTCATAATCAGAACCAGATTTTACACCGGTAAGTTTGAATACACCATAAGAATTAGGTTCGACTAAACCAGTCTTACTATTATATTTAACGTTTGTAGTGGCCTCTTTAGAACCATCTTTCATAAACCATACATAAACAGTATCGGTAGTTACATCTTTGTGCAGATCAAATTGTACTGTTACATCTTCATCTACAGACGCTTCTGCATTTTTGTCGTCAGTGAAAACATAACTGTCATCAGCATCAACAGCGAAAGCAGCTACTGGCATTAATGTCATCATGAAGCACACTAATGTCAGAATTGCAAATAATTTTTTGTTTTTCAATGTTTTTCCCTCCTAGGATATTTCTCGGTCATTTTTATGTCTGCCGGACAATCGGGAAAATCCCGATAAATGCGCCTTTTTCCTCTATGTCCACCACTGGTGGATATTCAAAACTCATGAGTTTTGAATAAAAAAGCGAAACAAGGCGTTTTGCTGGAATTTTGATGATTTTTTGTCCAAGAAAACGATTTTTGACAAGCCGGAGAGAAAAAATTTTTATCAAAACAGGCAAGAAAAAATCGTGTATCTAAGAAGTATCTTAATACACGATTGCGAATTTTTATGCAATTTTCGTCTATGCATAATGGCTGCATAGGCTGTATATTTTACAGCTGGAACATGATGTCGGCCACAGCGCCTGATTGGTCATAGGTAGGTTTGACCACGCTGCCGAATGCTTCGGCGATAAAACGCACTGGTACCATGGTGCGGCTGTTGGCAATATAAGCCGGGGCGTCTAATGTTTTCTCGTCGCCGTTTAAGGTGTAGGTGTCAGCACCTATTGTCATCACGATGGTGTTGTCGTCTTTTACAATGGTGATTTGCTGGGTGGCGTTGTCGTAGCTGCATTGGGCTTCAAATATGTCGCTTAGAGCGCGCAGCGGCACATAGGTGCGGCTGTTTTGAATTTCTGGTGCTGCATCGGCATGTACCACATCGTTATTGACGATAATCTGCTTGGAACCGATAGACATGATGATAATTTTGCTGTCGGCTGTCTTTTCTGGCTCTACCTGAATGGTGTGCAGGCCGGTGTAATATTTGGAAGCATTTTTTAGACGAATAAAGGTTTGTACTTCTACAGTGCCGGGCTTATCGCAGTTAAATGCCATTGTCAGCTTACCGCTGCTTTCCAATTCACTGTCGTTGGCGGTATGAGCGCTCACCTTAGCGTCCTCCGGTTTGCTTTTGATGATATAACTGACAGTGTCGATGGGTTGTCCCGGCGCTACGGACCGGCCTTCACTGTCGGTAATTTGTAAGTCGATACGGGCATTCTCGTTTACGGTGACTGTGTGAACATCGTCGGCCAAAGCAATGCCGGTGCTGCCTAACAGAAAGACGGCAGCAAGCAGGAAGATCAGTCCTCTTTTTTGCAGATGCTGTTTCATGGGGTGGGTACCTCCCGATATCAAGTTTTATTTTTGATTTTATCAATTGGTGGTTTTATTATAGCATTATTTCCAAGGGAAAGGAATATTGAAATATACGGAAACTGTAGAATTTGTGTTAAGATTGCCTTGACGGAAATAAAAATCCCCTGATTGCTTCTGCCTACAGAAAAGCAATCAGGGGAATGCGTTATACGAAACAAATTTTACATCCGTTCTGGTGCGGAAACGCCTAACAGGGTCAATACATTGCGCAGTGTAATCCGTGTTGCGTTCACCAATACCAGGCGGGCGTTTTTCAAGGCTGTATCATCGGTCAGCACGCGGCAGCTATTATAGAAGCTGTGGAACATGGTGGCCAAATCGGTAGCATAACGGGCCAAACGATATGGAGCCAATTCTTCCGCCGCATAAGCAATTTCGTTGGGCAAATCGGCGATTTTACGAATTAATTCCAGTTCGGCGTCTTCTTGCAGCAGCGTTAAGTTGCAATCGGCTGCTTTGGGCGTTGGCTGACCGGTAGCCGTTAAAATGCTGTTGATGCGGGCGTGGGCATATTGCACGTAGTAAACTGGATTGTCGCTGGATTGCTGTTTGGCCAAATCCAAGTCAAAGTCCAGGTGACTGTCTGGGTTGCGCATGATGAAGAAATAGCGGGCAGCGTCTTTGCCAACGTCTTCAATCAATTCCTGCAAGGTGACATACTGGCCGGTCCGCTTGGACATCCGCACCACTTCGCCGTTCTGATACAGACGTACCAACTGCATCAGGATGATGGTCAGGTTCTGGGAATCATAACCGAGGGCGTCCATGGCGCCTTTCATGCGGGCTACATGACCGTGATGGTCTGCTCCCCAGATATTAATCACCCGCTTAAATCCACGGTCAAATTTATTTTTGTGATAAGCAATATCGGCGGCATAATAGGTGGGGATACCATTGGAGCGAATGAGTACTTCGTCCTTTTCATCACCGAAGGAAGTGGTTTTCAGCCACAGTGCGCCGTCTTTTTCATAGGTCATGCCTTTTTCGGTGAGCAAGTTCACTACATCGGTGATCGCGCCGCTTTCATGCAGCGTGGTTTCGCTGAACCAAACGTCATAATCTACGCCAAATTCATGCAGGCCGTTTTTGATGGCCGACAATTTCTCTTCCAATGCGGTGGCAATCATTTTTTGCTGCCGTTCTTCTTCGGGTAACTGCAAGTAGCTGTCGCCGACTTCTGCAATAATCCGTTTGGCTGTATCGGTAATATCCTGACCGTGATAGCCTTTTTCCGGGAAAGGATAATCCACATCGCCCAACTGCTGGCGATAGCGGGCTTCTAGGGACAAGCCCAAATTTACAATCTGGTTGCCGGCGTCGTTGATGTAAAATTCTTTGGTTACATCATAGCCGGCCATTTTCAACAGATTGGCCAGCGAATCGCCCAATGCGCCGCCGCGGGCGTTGCCCATGTGCAGCAAACCGGTCGGATTGGCGCTGACAAACTCGATTTGCACTTTTTCGCCATGTCCTAAATCTACCGAGCCGTAAGCTGTATCCTGCGTTTCTACTACCGGCAGAATATCATAAATCCAGCTCTTGGAGAGATAAAAGTTGATAAAGCCGGGACCAGCGATTTCTACTTTTTCGATAAGCTTGCTTTCTTTGTCCAAACTGTCCACAATGGCTTGGGCGATATCGCGAGGTTTCATTTTGGCCTGTTTGGTTAAAACCATAGCGGCATTGGTGGCAAAGTCGCCGTGGGCTTTATCCTTAGGCACCTCCACAATAAATGCAGGCAGCTCTGCATAATCAAAACGTCCTGCTGTTTTGGCTGCCGCAATCCCCTGCTCAATTTCAGTTCTCAACTGCTGAGTCACTTGTTCCACTAAGTTCATTATTATTTTCCGCCTTTCTGCGAAAGGCACCAATGCGTCATGAAACGTGTA
>CABQBF010000169.1 GCA_902462325.1 uncultured Peptococcaceae bacterium | reverse complement strand
TAGCACACAGTCCTTGGAGAGGGACTATAAACACTACTACTTTATAATACGAGGAGCGTATGCAATGACTACCCTACAAACTTTTTATAAAAGTAATCTCTGGAAATGGCTTTTAACTTTCTGTGTTTCTTTTGGAATACTTTTGATTCCCACCAATGAAATCTTCACAAGTGATCTAAGATTATACTTCGCAGTTACTGTGTTTGTTATATTCTTATTCATATTTGAATTCGCACCGCTTTTAGTATCCGCAGCATTGCTTCCCGCATTATATATTTTTAGCGGACTTGCTCCCATCGAAGTGGCACTTTCGCCCTGGCTTAAGCCTGTTGTCTATATGGCTATCGGAGCATTTATTTTTGCAAATGTTCTAGATGAATGCGGTTTATTAAAACGAATTTGTCTCTGGTGTATTGTAAAGTGTGGTGGAACCTACAATAAAACCTTATATGCTTTTTACTTTGCTGGAATTGTGCTTAGCATCATGACATTTGGTCGCGGCTATATCATTATCGCCACAATGGCTTATGGTATCTGTAAAGCATTCGGATACGATAAGCCTTGTAAAGAATCTGCCATTATCATGTCTGTTGCTTGCATTGGAGCCTTTGGATGCACTGCATTCATTTATTCTCCAGTAACGCTTTCCCTTCTACAAAGTGGTATTGAAGCAATGGGCCTTACTGTAACAATGAATTGGTACACAGCTTTTATTTATAACTGGCCACATATTCTCAGTGCACTTTTGTTCATTTGGTGTATGACAAAAATCTTTAAAACTAAAAATCTTGTCGTCAAAGACAGCAAAGAACTGTTTGAACAACAATTAAAAGATTTAGGTAAAATAACAAAAGAAGAAATTCGAGCTTTAATTATTCTCGCTGTTATTGTTACTTATATTTTAACGCAAAATATTCACGGCTGGCCTTTAGAATATGTCTTTTTTGTCGCTCCATATTTACTCTTTTTCCCTGGTTTCAAGGCTGCAACCGTCAATTCTGCAAACAAAGTTAGCTTAAGTGTGCTAATTTTTATGACATCTTGCATGAGTATTGGTACGGTTGGCGTTGCTGTGGGATTTCAAGATTTCTTTATGGCTACAGCCATGCCAATCGTTTCTACATTGGGCCCTGTTCCTGTTACAATTTTAACAGTCGTTGCAGCAGCAGCATCTAATCTTGTACTTTCTGCAAGTGCAATTTATGCTACATTGTCAGCACCTTTAGCTCAAATAGCTATCATGTTAGATATCAATCCTGTTGCTCTAATGATGGCCACGATTGTCGGCTCTGACTGCTACTTTTTCCCACACGAAGTGACAACTTTCGTAGTTGTATTTAGTTTTGGACTTATCACTATGAAAGATTTTATAAAACTCGCTTCGTTAAAAACACTTTTGACTTTTGTTGTCTTTTGTCTAATCGAAATACCTTATTGGTATTTTGCAGGACTCTTTTAAATTCACTTTACGGAGGAAAATAAAATGAACGTTATTGACATGCGATGCCGTCCACCATTGCCATCTTTGTTAGAAACCAGATTATACGATATTGATTATGCCACCAATTTTGCAAAAAAATTCGGCGGTTCCTACATTGCTGAATCGGCTAAAAATAGGTCTGTTCCACAACTTTTACAAGAAATGAGGCAATTAGATATTACACTAGGTGTGTATGAAGTACGCTGGAGTAAAACGATTGACGCCAATCAGGAAGCTCTCGATTTTTACAACCATTATAGTAATCGCTTCGCCATTATGACAGCAACTGATGTTACTGATATTCAAGCAAGTTTACAGGCCATCGAACAATATACTGTTCATGGATCTTTTACAGGAGTGAATTTAGAACCTGGAAATCCTGGACTAGGATACAATTCATTGTTTATTGATGATGAAACACTTTCTCCCATCTATGCGCTTTGCCAAGATTATGACTTGCCTTTAACCGTAACTTTCGGAGGATGTGCTTATCCTGATGCTACTGCATATATGCCGCATCGCGTAGAAAATGTACTATGTAACTTTCCTAAACTTCGTTTAGGTCTTTGCCATGGTGCTTGGCCGTGGTTTAAGGAATATGGCGGTCTTATGATTAAATATCCAAACCTGCGCATAATTCCAGACAGCTACATTATGTTCACGCCTGGTTATCAGGAATACATCCATGCAGCGAACTATTTATTAAGTGAACAATTACTTTTTGGAACATCTTATCCTTATCATGATCAACAAAGGGTCTTGGACTTCTACCTTAAATGTGGTATTCGCCAAGAAAATATAGAAAAAATTCTATATTATAACGCAATGGATTTTCTTAAACTAATGTAACTAAAAAAGGAGCGATGAAGAAATGAAATGTATTGATATGCGCTGCCGTCCACCTGTAAACTCTTTAATTCACACACCGATCTTTAATCCTGAATTCACTTCATCTTTTGGAAAACGTTTTGGCGGTTCCTATCCTGCTCCATCTGCGATTCATCAATCATTGGAAGAGCTAATTGATGAGATGGATGCTATCGGTATTGAAAAAGGCGTCTTTTCCGTGCGGCGAGACGGCTCTGCTACAGCCAATGAGGAAGCTTTAAATGTCATGGAACAATATCCTGGACGCTTTGTTGCTATGGTTGGTTGTGATCCTTTAGAACTTGATGTCGCATTTCATGATATTGACCAATATGCAATTAACGGGCCTTTCTCTGGTGTTACCTGTGAACCCGGCAATCCCAAATATGGTTATGATTCTTGGTATATCGACGATGAAAGATTATTTCCGCTATATGAAAAATGTATGCAAAATAACTTGCCTTTAATTTTAACCGTTTGCCGCGGCAGTATGCCAGATGCAACTGCATTCATGCCAATTCGCGTAGAAAATATTGTCCGTGCTTTTCCTAAACTAAATATCGGACTTAGCCATGCAGCATGGCCGTGGTTTACGCAAATGTGCGGAATTTGTCTAAAATATCCAAATGTACGCATCATAACCGACAGTTATATCTTAAATTTGCCTGGTTATCAAGATTGCATTACTGCTGCTAATTATTTACTCAGTGATCAAATACTTTTTGGGTCTAGTTATCCATACAACGACCAAAAATATGTTTACGATTTTTATATGAATTGTGGTATACGAGAAGAAGTTCTTCCTAAAATTATGTATGAAAATGCCGCGACATTCTTGCATCTAAAAGACTAATTTTCTAACAATCACATATAAACCAACGTCGGTGGATAGCTGTCTCTCTACAAACCTTATCGGCGTTGGTTTATAACTTAAGGAGGCCAAGCAATATGAATCAAATTTGTCAAATATTAAATATAGAAAAACCAATTCTGCAAGGACCTATGTCATGGGTTAGTACTGCTCCATTAACTGCAGCAGCATCTGAAGCAGGAGCTTTTGGTGTATTGGGAACCGCTATGGGAACTCTAGAATTTATTGAAGACCAAATACATCAGGTTAAGGCCATCACTAATCGACCATTTGGAATAAATATTGCATTTCACCCTCAATTTTTAAGTCAAAAATATTTTAAAGGAATTCTCGACATTCTTATAAAAGAGCAAGTACCAGCTGTCCACTTGGATATCATGCGCAATAACACCCGAACATTCGAATTAGACTTTGCACAACAATATTTTTCGCAATGGCACGCAGCTGGAATAAAAATTTTAACAAAAGTTTTTACAATTCACGACGCTCTGATTGCACAACAAGCGGGAACTGATATTATTATCGCCAAAGGCTGGGAAGGCGGCGGACATATTTCTACCCAAACTACTATGGTCTTAGTGCCACAAATCAAAGATGCGGTTACAGTCCCTGTAATTGCTTCAGGTGGAATTTCTGATGGCAGAGCCATGGCTGCTGCTATGATGTTGGGGGCCGACGGTATCGAAATGGGTACCGTATTTATTCCAGCAAATGAAACCGCCATTCATCCAAATGCTAAACAGGCTGTTCTGAAAGCCTTTGATCTTCCTACCACTGTGGTTGGTCAATCCGCCGACGAGCCGTGCCGTCAATTATGCAACAGCTTATCACAACAAGTTGAAACTATCGAAAAACAATATCCAGCCGCTGAAGCTGCTTCGCTAATTCAGCCATTGGTATCTCGTTCTGGTAGAACTGCAATGCAACTCGGTGATATTGAAAAAGGCGCTATTATGGCTGGTCAAGTTGCGCCGTTAGTGAAGCAATCCTGTTCTGTGAAAGAAATTATTGATACTACTTTCGAACAATGCTCCAATTTATTACAAAACGCTTCTCACATCGTGCTAAAATAAACTATTTCACAACAATTTATAGAATACAGGAGATGATTTTTTGAAAGCAATTGATATGCGTTGTCGGCCTCCGCTACCTTCCATGCTCGAATCTAGCTTATACGACACACAATATGCTGCAAAATTTTCTCATAAATTCGGCGGATCCAATATTGCAACTTCCGCGCAGCAAAAATCCTTACCTATCTTATTAGATGAAATGAAAGCCTGTAATATTGTTAAAGCTGTATATGAGGTTTGCTCTCCAACAGCTTATGATACGAACGCAGAGGCGCAAACATTTTTACAACAATACGGTCAGCATTTTGTTGCCATGGTAGGAACTGACATCACTAATATTCCGGCATCATGCGACAATATCGAATATTACCACCATGTAAATGGTTTTGTTGGCGTAAATCTAGATCCTGGTTCTCCTGCTCTAAATGAAAAATCAATTTTTTTAGATAATGAAACATTATTTCCAATTTTCCAACTTTGCCAAGATCATGACTTGCCCATTACAATTGCTTTTGGAGGCTACGCTTATCCAGACGCCACAGCCTATTTACCAATACGTATAGAAAACATTATTCGCACCTTTCCTAAACTTCGCCTTTGTTTCTGTCATGGAGTTTGGCCCTACACTGCTCAAGCTTGTGGTTTAGCACTGCAATATTCCAATATCTATCTCAGCCCAGACAGTTATCTTATGGAAATGCCAAGCGCACAAGATTATGTTTTAGGCGCAAATTATCTAATACCAGAACAAATCTTATTTGGCACATCTTACCCTTTTCATGCACAAAACAGAGTTTACAACTATTATTTAAATGTAGGTTTTTCATCAATAGCTTTACCCAAAGTATTGTACGAAAATGCGCTACATTTTCTAAAATTAGATACCACATTGCAACCTAACGCTTAGAATGATTTGTAATATCATTATTATTTTCCGCCTTTCTGCGAAAGGCACCAATGCGTCATGAAACGTGTA
>CABQBF010000168.1 GCA_902462325.1 uncultured Peptococcaceae bacterium | reverse complement strand
GGTGCCGAAGGCTCTATCTATATTGCTGACTTCCAGCGACAGCACAGCCGGTTCTTTCATACTGAGCCGCTTTTGCAGCTGTTTCTCTAAAATCCGTACATCCTTGGTATTTTGCAAGCCAAAATCATACACCTCCGCTTGTTCAAAATGCACCGGATTGCCGCCGTTTTTTCCTGCTGCCAGCAGATTTTCCAGCTCTATCTTACCGACATGCGGCGCTTGCAAATCCTCTCTGATTTTCAGCAAATCGGTACGGCCCACCAACTCGTCCACGGTGCGCACCCCTAACTGCGCCATATATTCCCGCATTTCCTGCGCAATAAATTCCATGTAATGCATCACATACTCCGGTTTGCCGGCAAATCGCTTGCGCAGCTCCGGATTTTGGGTGGCAATGCCTACCGGACAAACGTCCTGATTACATACCCGCATCATCACACATCCCATGGATACCAAAGGACCGGTGGCAAAGCCGAATTCTTCGGCGCCCAATAAGGCAGCAATCACCACATCCCGTCCACACATCAGCTTGCTGTCAGCCTCTAAACGGACCCGACGGCGCAAACCGCTTTTGATGAGCGTCTGATGGGTTTCGGCAATGCCCAATTCCCAAGGCAGACCGGCATGATGAATGGAGTTGCGCGGCGCAGCGCCGGTGCCGCCGTCATAGCCGGACACCAAAATCACCTGCGCTCCGGCTTTGGCCACACCGGAGGCAATGGTGCCTACGCCAGTCTCTGATACCAGTTTCACATTAATATCGGCCGCATCATTGGCACATTTTAAGTCGTAAATCAATTGAGCCAAATCCTCAATGGAATAAATGTCGTGATGGGGCGGTGGCGAAATTAAGCCTACGCCAGGCGTAGAGTGACGGGTACGGGCCACCTCTGGATACACCTTATTGCCAGGCAGTTGGCCGCCTTCGCCGGGCTTGGCTCCCTGTGCCATTTTAATTTGAATTTCTTTGGCGCTGACCAAATATTCAGACGTTACCCCAAAACGGCCAGAAGCCACCTGCTTGATGGCGCTGTTGCGGTTGGTGCCGTCATCAGCGGGTTTATAGCGGGATGGGTCTTCGCCGCCTTCTCCTGTATTGGATTTCCCGCCTAAGCGGTTCATGGCAATGGCCAGTGTTTCATGGGCTTCTTTGGATAACGACCCGAAGGACATGGCGCCCACCTTAAACCGCTTCACAATGGCCGATACCGGTTCTACCTGCTCCAGTGGAATAGGCTCGGCAGCAAAATGGAAATCCAACAGGCTGCGGATATGGCTGGGCCCTAATTCATCGGTAATCATGTGCGAATAGGTTTTGAACTGTTCATAGCTATTGTTGCGCACCGCGCATTGCAGCATGTGAATGGTCTGCGGATTGTACAGATGTTCTTCCTTACCGCTGCGGGCCTTATGACTGCCGTTGCTGTCCAAAACAGGCGAAGTGGCCAGTCCCAACGGGTCAAAGGCTTTGCGGAAGCGGCGCTCCACATCGGCCTCAATATCCTGCAAGTTCAAACCGCCAATACGGCTGATGGTATTGGTAAAATATTTCTGAATAACCTCCTGCCCAATGCCAACGGCTTCAAAAATCTGCGAACCCATGTAAGATTGAATGGTGGAAATACCCATCTTGGAAGCAATTTTCACAATACCGTGCAATAAACCATTGGTGTAATCATTGGCAGCCGCGTAATAATCCTTGTCCAGCAAATCATCGTCAATAAGCTGGCGAATGGACTCTAAGGCCAGATAGGGATTGACTGCGCTGGCTCCATAGCCCAGCAGCGTAGCGCAGTGGTGTACCTCTCTAGGCTCGGCACTCTCCAAAATAACCGACAGCGACATGCGCTTTTTGGTACGCACCAGATGCTGCTGTAGCGCAGAAACCGCCAGCAAGGATGGGATGGGCTTGTGAAACTCATCCAGTTCTCTGTCTGATAAAATCAAAATATTGGCGCCGTCCCGCACAGCCCGGTCCGCTTTCAGACACAAATCGTCAATGGCTTCTTCCAACGACATATTGCGGTAATAGATAATGGGGATGACAGCCACTTGAAACCCCTCTACATCCATATATTTGATTTTTAACAAATCGGTGTTGGTTAAAATAGGATTGCGCACCGCCAACGACTTGCAGTTTTCCGCGTCATCCTTCAGCAAATTGCCGTCAGCGCCCAAATACACATAAGTAGAAGTAATAATTTCTTCCCGAATGGCATCAATAGGCGGATTGGTCACCTGGGCAAAAAGCTGTTTGAAATAATTAAACAAGGGCTGCGGATGGGGCGACAGCAACGCCAACGGCGTATCGGCACCCATGGCGGCCACCGGCTCATTGCCCTCTAAGGCCATAGGCCGCAGATAATCATTCAAATCCTCGTAGCTATAGCCATAGACCTGCTGCAACTGTTCCAGTTCTTCTTTTTTGTAGGTGACCGTCTTTTTGTTGGGAATCGGCAAGTCCGACAATTGCAATAATTGATTTTCCAGCCATTCGCCGTAAGGAGCTTGGGCCGCATAATGATTTTTGATTTCTTCATCGGAAACAATCCGGCCCTGACGGGTGTCCACCAGCAGCATTTTACCCGGGCGGAGCCGTTCTTTGCACACAATCTTCTCCGGCGGCAAATCCAGCACGCCCACCTCCGATGATAAAATCAGATAATCATCGGTGGTCACATAATAGCGGGATGGCCGCAGACCATTGCGGTCCAACACAGCGCCCATAATTTCTCCATCGGTAAACAAAATAGAGGCCGGACCGTCCCACGGCTCCATAATAGTCGCGTAATACCGGTAAAAATCTTTGCGGTTCTGGGCCATATTGCGGTCATTATTCCAAGGCTCCGGAATACAAATCATCACCGCCTTAGGCAAATCCATACCTGACATCAGCAAAAATTCCAGCGTGTTGTCCAACATGGCCGAATCGCTAGTCCAGTGATCCACCACAGGCAGCACCTTATATAAATCATCGCCCAGCACATCGCCATGCATGGTTTCCTCTCGGGACAGCATTTTATTTACATTACCGCGGATGGTGTTGATTTCGCCGTTATGCACCAGCAAGCGGTTGGGATGGGCCCGCTCCCAAGACGGAAAAGTGTTGGTGGAAAAACGGGAATGTACCAGCGCAATAGCCGACTGAAAACCGGGATTTTGCAAATCGGCGTAAAAAGTGCGCAACTGACCTACCAGAAACATACCCTTGTAAACAATGGTGCGGCAAGAAAGCGAGCACACATAGGTTTCGCTGTTGGCCTTTTCAAAAATACGCCGCACCACATAGAGCTTGCGGTCAAAGGCCAAGCCCATCTCCACCCGACGGGGCTTTTCAATAAAAGCCTGATAAATAGCTGGTCTACAAGCCAACGCCCGTTCGCTGAGTACCTCATCAAAGGTAGGCACCTCCCGCCAGCCCAGAAAATGCAGTCCTTCTTTTTTCAGCACCATTTCAAATATTTTTTTCGCTTGGTTTCGTTTCAGCTCGTCCTGAGAAAAGAAAAACATTCCCACTGCAAAGCTGCCATCCTCCGGCAATTTAAATTCCGTTACCTTCTGTAAAAAATAATCATGGGGCAATTGCAGCAAAATACCTACACCATCACCGGTTTTGCCCAATGCATCTTTGCCGGCCCGATGCTCCAAACGCTCCACAATCGTAAGCGCGTCATCCACGGTTTTATGGGAGCGCTCCCCCTTTAAATTGACAACTGCCCCGATGCCACAATTATCATGCTCCATGGTCGGACAGTATAAATCCCGCTGTTGTGATACAGTCATTTCCTCCTTCATGATGAAGTCCTCCCTTCCTATATCGACTCGAAATTACAGCACATAAAAAATTGTGCTGTAACACCGTTGTCGTTTTTCTATTATATAAAACCATCTCTGCTTTGGTCAATTCCTTTTCTTGATGTATTCAAAATACCTGTCAACCAAGCCATTTTTCTGTATACAGCATGCTGTGTAATTTAAACTGCCACACAAAAACAGTTCGAAACGAGAAAAACAAAAAAACGGCAGCTCTTTTCGCTGCCGCTTCACAACATTTATTATTTTTGACTGTCAAAATCGGGCGCAAATGCCAGATACCCCTGCAGCGCTTCTTCTGTAGCAGTATAACAAGGTTTCTGCCGATCCAGTGTTGTAATGGACGCCACTTCTTCTGCAGTAAGTGTAAAATCAAAAATTGCAAGATTATCCTGAATATGTCCCCTATTTTTAGAACCGGGAATAACAATATGGCCTACTTGCGTATGCCAGCGCAAAAGAATCTGCGCGTTAGTTTTTCCATATTTGTCTGCCAATTGGCCTAACGCCGCTTCCTTCAGCAAGCTCTGATCGCCATGTCCCAGCGGATACCAGGCCATCACCAAAGCGCCAAAAGTCTGCAAATAGGTTTTCAGGGCTTTCTGCTGCGCATAGGGATGGGCTTCTACTTGCAAAACAGCCGGTTTGATTTCTGCCACCGCCAGCACTTGTGCAATCTGGGCCTGCGAAAAATTAGACAATCCCAGCGACTTTATTTTGCCTTCCTTTACTGCCTGCTCCATAACTTTGTAGGCGCCTAAATAATCGCCTACTGGCTGATGCAGGAACAACAAATCGATATAATCGGTCTGCAGCCGGCGCAACGTATCCGTAATTGCTTGCGCGGCAGTGACGTATACACTGGGCCATAACTTGGTAGACAAATAAATTTCTTCTCTGGCTAAACCCGACGCCTGTATAGCTCGCCCTACTGCCTTTTCATTCAGATAAGCATTGGCCGTATCAATCAGTCGATATCCCTCTTGCAGCGCATAGCGCACCGATGCTTCCGCTTCCTCCGGCTGTAATAAAAAAGTACCAATCCCCATGTTTGGAATACGCGTCCCATCGTTTAATTGTAAAAATTCCATATTTACCAGCCTCCTAAAAATTACAATCCGTTTTCAACAGCAATTTTTCTGTTTCCTTCTGCATTTATTTTAACGGATGCACAAAAATTTGTACAATATGGCTTGCGCATTGTGCTATACTTAACACGTATACTATTCTCAGAGGAGCTACCGCTATGATTGAAACTTATCTTTTAGAACAATTGGCCGCTTTTCACCAATATGGCACGCTGTCCGCCGCAGCCCAGCACCTGCATTTGGCTCAGCCATCGTTATCCCGTTCCATGCAAAAGCTGGAAACCTTGCTTGGCGTTTCCCTGTTTGAACGGCAAAAGAATCGTATTGTACTTAATCCCACCGGAGCGCTGGCCGCTCAGCATGCAGAAAAAATTTTGGCGGCACACGCAGAAATGGAACGGCACATCAGAGCCTT
>CABQBF010000167.1 GCA_902462325.1 uncultured Peptococcaceae bacterium | reverse complement strand
TAGCACACAGTCCTTGGAGAGGGACTATAAACACTACTACTTTATAATACGAGGAGCTGGCATTTATGAAAATCTCTGTAAAAGCCAAAAATACTCAGGTAACTGAGCCATTAACTGATTATATCGAAAAACGGTTTGCAAAACTGGAAAAATATTTTGTAGACGCTAATTTAACCGGAACTGTAACCTTGGTGGTGGAAAAAGGTCTGCACCGCGTAGAAGCCACCATTCCTCTAAACCGCTATATCCTGCGCGCAGAAGACAGCAGCAACGATATGTACGCTTCCATTGACGGCGTTGTGGACAAACTGGAACGGCAAATTCGCAAATACAAAACCAAAATCAACCGGAAAGGCAAAGTAAAAACCTTTAACGACCTGCCTCCAGTTCAGGAAGCGCCAGCCGTTGAAGAAGACGAAAAAATTATCAAGACCAAAACCTTCGTGGTAAAACCGATGGACGAAGAAGAAGCCATCATGCAGATGGAATTGCTGGAACATGATTTCTTTGTATTCTTAAACGCTGAAACCAACAGCATCAACGTGGTTTACAAACGGAAAGACAATCATTATGGTCTCATCCAGCCAACCATCGACTAAAGCCTGCTCTGTAAAAATATTTTTCTGCGAAATGCCGAAAAGCCCTTGCCATTTATTTGAAAGACCGTTATAATAAGAGCAGTGGTTGTGACTGTGCAGCTACTTATCTATCTTGAAAGGATGATTCAAATGCAGGGTAAAGTAAAATGGTTTAACGCAGAAAAAGGTTATGGTTTTATCGAAGGTCAAGACGGTAAAGATGTATTCGTACATTTTTCTGCGATTGAACAGGAAGGTTTCAAAACCCTGGACGAAGGCCAGGAAGTTGAATTTGAAGTAGTTGAAGGCGCAAGAGGCCCTCAGGCTGCTAATGTTGTTAAACTTTAATTGTAAATTAATATCCTAGATTTTAATATATATATTAAAGAACGAACATCAAGAAAGGCGTGCAAATTGCTGCACGTCTTTCTTTTTTAATTTTCTGCTGCCACTTCAGCTCTTTTTGCTACCCTTGGGCGCCATCAAAGAACCAATCCTGCCATATGTCACAAACTGATAGCTGGGGATTCCTTTATGCTGCACTTCGTCGATTTTCTCAAAGTGGCTCCAATCTATTTCTGGAAGATACGTATCGCCCAAAGGCTCCAAATCCACCAGCGTCAAATCGAGCCGCTCCGCTAAGGGCAATGCTTCTTCATACAGCCTAGCACCGCCGATCACAAAAATTTCTTTCCCTGTGGCCAATGCCAGCCCTTCCTGTAAAGAGCCCACCACCTGATAGCCCTCTCCTGGCTGCAATTTTGCCGATACCACAAGATTTTGCCGTCCCGGCAAAGGGTTCCCGATGCTTTCATAGGTCCGTCGCCCCATGATGACCGTATGCCCCATTGTCAGCGCCTGAAAGTGGCGCAAATCCTCCGGCAATTGCCAGGGAATTTGCCCGCGAAACCCAATCACGCCATTTCGCGCCACCGCTGCAATCAGATGAATCATGTCGTCGGCTCCTTTCGCAGCTGCGCCAGCATATTCTGAGCAAATTCCTCGGCCCTTTGGTCAATTTCCGCAATGCGGTTAATGCTGAACGGGTCGTTGGCGGTAGCCAGCAGCGCAAATCTGGCAGGCAGCAAAAAGGTTTTATTCATATTTAGCGCTCCCAAAATTTGTTTGGCAACAATATCGCCGCCACTATAACCAGAAACCACCAGACAAAACACCGCCTTATCATAAAAACGCACCTGACTGAACAAAGCGGTCAGCCGGTTAATAAAGGCCGATAAATTAGCGCTGACGGCATCATTATAATTGGGACACAGCACAATCAGCCCGTCGCAATCTAAAATAGCCGGATACACTTCCTCCACAATCACGCCGCCATAAAAACAACTGCAAGTTTCGCCAAAGTGACGGCAGGTTTGATAAGGACAGCCGTTGCAATCAATCACGCTGCCATTTTGCAGCGATATTTCCTGCACTGTACAAGCGGGCTCCAAGTGCTGTTTCACCTTGCGCCATAACGTCAACGTATTGGAGGTGGCGCGGTTGCTGGCATGCACAGCTAAAATCTGCGGCTTGCGGTGCAAAGGCAGCTGAAAGGTCAGCAATTGTTCCACCAAAGCCCGCGCCGCATGCCGGTAAGCCCCCAGCTTATCGGTATCCAAATTGCGGGCCTGCACAATAAAATTGTCCAACGAACCAGTGCCTTCCACCAAAGGCTTGCCGGGAAACAAACAACCGCTGCAGTTGGCCGCAAAAACCAGTTCCCGCCCTATCGCTTTGGTGTATAGCTCGCTGTCAGCGTCAATCAGCACAGCCCCTGTGCAGCCCGTAAAACAAGCAGGCTGACGGCGAATTTGGCGCAATAGCTTTTGATATTCCAAATTGACGCCATCGGCGCCTAAATTCAGTACAAATAAAATGCGGCGGTTCTGCACCGGCACAAATTGCTCCGCCTTGCGCCAAAGCTCCACCGGATAATCTTTGACGGCATACTGTAAAATCTGCTGCAAACGGGCATTTTCTATCTGCGCCCCATCTTCCGGCATAATCACCAGCAATGGCTGTTGTTCCATAGGAATACACCTCTTTCCATGTTTCTGCCGTCTGCTTAAACGCACAAGGCCGCTAAGTCCTCTGCCACCGCTTCCAGCCGTTCTAACAACTGCTGCGGCAACGGCAGATGTTCCAGCTCCACCCCGTAACAAGTATTGCGATTTTTACAGCCCATATAAATACCGCCTAAAAAGTTAGAGCTGTAATGCCACTGCCCACGGAGCGTCAGCAAAATAGAAATGGCTGCCGAGGATAACGCCGGCGCAATGTAAGGCTTATAGCCCAACGCCCGTACCTCCAGGTTGGCCTCCACCGCTTTCTTGGTTAGCTCCAGAGAACGCTCCTGATTGTAATGGGGAATACTGTCGGCAATCACCAGCTTTTGACCATGAGGCCCATAAGCCCGGCCTTCGGTAAGGAACTGCTGAAAACGGCTGTCCTGCTTGGCAAAATAGGCAGCCCGACTATTCATAACACCTAAGCCGTAGCCCTGCACCTGCTCCGGCCGCAAGCCTTTGCCGTCCCAATTGCCGGCAGCATCCCGATTGCTGGCCGCCCACACCCGCTGGCACAAAGGGTCTACCGGGTCAGAGACAACGGCAAACAACCCCTGAAACTGCGCTTGACGGGCCAACTGTCCATACTGACTGATGATTGCGCTGTTGGCTTCCAGCTGCGCCATGCGCACATCCTGCACCGCTGCCCCCACCGGCGGAATCGCTTTAGAAGCACAGAACACAAACACATCACACTGGAACAACTGCGGCTGCTCCAGCACCGTAACAGTGGGCAAACGGTCATAGGCCCAGGGATAGGCAATCTGATTGATTTCATGTTCCCAACGCTGGCATAAAGCCTGGTTAAAATCATAAATTCCAATTTCTCCAATACAATCGCCGCCCAAAAGGGACAGCCCAATCAACAAGGTACCGCCCACATCGCCCATGGCCACAATGTGTACCCGTTTCTTTTCCGCGCCCAACCGCTGCTCCAGCAGTGCAGGCAATTGCTCCTCAGCAGCGCAAATTCCCCGTATTTGGCCGGCTAAGGCTTTCTTGGCCAACCATTCCGGTATATCGGCACATCGCTGTGCCAGGCTTTCCAACTGCCAGGTATCCAAACACCACAAGCCTTCGGCAGCATCGGCCAGATAACCGGGATGATTGATTCCATACACCATTTTTCCCTTGCCTGACCGCTGACTAATATAGGTTAGATGCTGCGCCTTTTGGGCGTCCCACTCATCAATTTCCCGAAAACCAGCAAGGGACTGGCGGGAACATAAAATCTCCTTTTCAGCTTGATAATAAAACATGCTATGTCGACACCTTCATTTCTTGTCAGAATATATCACATTTTTTCGTCACCAACATCTTCTTTCCCGTATGATGCTGCATTGGTATGTTGGCTTTCCACTGAAAATAGCCTATCACAAATGCTGCCCCGATGTCAATCTATATGCACGCTCCCAAAAAAGCTGCATCAAAAAGAAAAAACTAAAAAAGCCAATAGCCGACACTACAATGTCGACTATTGGCGTATGATACTGTGTAAAAGGACAAGTTCCCAAGTACACAGAGTCTGCTCTTTTCGTCGTCTACACTAAGCCATGATGCTTTGCAGCCGGATTAGTTTCTGGATATCATCTTCTACATACACCGACGGTGCAATATTTTTATCGTATTGACCGCAGTTGCCTCGGTCGGGGCAGCGCGGCGAGATAATGGCTTCGCCTAAACGGCCTAAGGTTAAACGGCGGCCAAATACCTGCTGATATTCTTCCTCCAGCACCTGTAAAATATCGCGTACATTTTCCAGACAGGTCAGCGAGAAATAATACAGCGCATCCCGCTGCACATCTTTCATATAGCTGGGCACCACATAGGGCAAAATAAAGTTGATGGACGGAATTAGATTGGCGTCGGTTTCCTCGTTGCGGGCTACCATATCGCCGCCGATAAAGGGATATAGTGTGGACTCTACATACCAACCCTTCAGGCGTGGCAAGAAATAAGCGCTCTCTACTGGACAATCCCGCACAGCCATCAAATCTTTCCCTCTGGCTGACAAAATTCCCACCACCATACGGTCAATTTCCACGCCTTCCCGACGCAAAATCGGCTCCAAACCACGAATGCGGTGTCCTTTATGCAGCAGGTCATCCACCAAAATTACAGGCTGGTCAAAGGATTTGATGGTGCGCACCTGATTTTCCAGCGTAGAATAAAATGGGAAATTCTGAATGGTAAAGTTTTTAATATCGCCGTCGTACACCTTTTCACTGTGCAAGGTTTTGGTAACTGTATTTGGTACGACCATTCCCCGCAAAATTTTACCGAAAGGTACGCACATATTTTTTCCCAATTTGCGCACCGGCAACGGCTCGTTGGGCACATGGTTGGCCCGGGTAATCTTTTGCAGCATCTTATGGTGCATAATACCGGCATCAATGGATAAAACCAAATTGCCGGGATAGAGCGAGGTCATAATTTCCTGCAAACGGTGGTGACTTTCTTCTACCACAGCCAGAAGCCGTTCATTGCGATTAAAAGGCTCCTTGATGGTGGTTTCAATATTTTTTAACAGCGTCAGCGGCGAGCGCATATCCACCACATAAAGCACCGCCGTATCATCTTTCCATGGCGCTGGCAAAAAGCCCTGATGGTGCAGCACTGCTTCTGTAGATTGTGCTTTTGGCCCTAAATACATAGCATAACCGTAATCCTGCTCCAAATAATAGGCCAACGTTTCGGT
>CABQBF010000166.1 GCA_902462325.1 uncultured Peptococcaceae bacterium | reverse complement strand
TGCTGCTTTGGCGGAGAACCTGCCGGAGCTGGTGCTTTTGGATATTATGCTGCCCGGCGAGGACGGACTGCAAATCTTGAAGCGGCTGCGGGCCGATGCTCGCACCGCCCAGTTGCCGGTGATGATGCTGACTGCCAAAGGCGCCGAGTTTGACAAGGTCATTGGGCTGGATAGCGGCGCCGACGATTATATGACCAAGCCCTTCGGTATGATGGAGCTGGTGTCGCGGGTGAAGGCTCTGCTGCGCCGTACCAAACGGGAAAACGCCCATGTGTTAAGCTGCGGCGCGCTGACATTAAACCGCGATACCCATCGGGTTTTGGCAGAAGGGCAGGAGGTGCTTCTAACCCACAAAGAATTTGAGCTGTTGGAATATTTGCTGGAAAACAGCAATATTGTGTTGACGCGGGATAAAATTTTAGATTGCATTTGGGGCTATTCGACAGAGGTGGAAACCAGAACGCTGGACGTCCATATCCGCAGCCTGCGGCAAAAGCTGGGCTCTTGCGGCGAGCTGATTGAAACGGTGCGAGGTGTGGGCTATCGGATTGGAGCAGGGAAATGAAAACGAGAATTTTCAAAAGCATGTGTCTGCTGGCCATTTTTGCCATCGTCTTAACTTCTTTGATTTTGGGCGCTTTTTTCAGCGGTGAACTATATGAAGCCATGAAGCAGCAACTGCGCAGTGAAGCGGTTTGTCTGGCCGAAGCCATTGACAGCGGCGGCGTCGATTATTTGCAGCGGGTTAGCGCGGCCAATCCCTACACCAGAATTACACTGATATCGACCAATGGCACCGTGTTATTTGACAATAACCTGCAGAATGAACAAACGGCTGAAAATCACAATGAACGGCCCGAAGTGGCAGCCGCCCGTAAATTCGGCAGCGGCGAGGCGGTGCGCGCTTCGGCCACTGTGGGCCAGCAGACCTTCTATTATGCTTTGCGGTTAGAGGATGGTCAGGTGCTGCGGGTATCGCACACCATGCACAGCCTGTGGCGCAATATTCTGAATACCCTTCCTTATGTGGCGTCCTTTGCGGTGCTGGTGTTGCTGCTGGCTATGCTGCTGGTGCGCCGGCAGGTGCGGCGCATCGTGGTGCCTATCAACACGCTGGACTTAGAGCATCCAGAGCAAAATGAAGTCTATGAAGAACTGACGCCTTTGCTGCGGCGCATTGCCCGGCAAAACACCCAAATCAGCAGCCAAATGCGGGAACTGGCCGAGCGGCAGCAGGAATTTGCCACATTGACTGAAAATATGAACGAGGGATTGGTGATTGTTAACGCCCATGGCTATATTTTATCTATCAACAAGCGGGCTTTGCAGATTTTTCATTTAAAAGAAGATGATTACCGGCAAAAGCACATTCTGGTGGTCAACCGCAATGTGGAGCTGCAGCAAATGACAGAGCGGGGCTTACAAGGGCAGGAAGAAGAAATGCTGTTAGAGCTGGATGGCCGCTGCTATCAGATTATGTCGAACCCGATTGTTCTTTCCGGCAAGGTGCAAGGGCTGGTGCTGTTGCTGATGGATGTGACAGAAAAGCAGCAGCAGGAGCAGATGCGGCGGGAATTTACCGCCAACGTATCCCATGAATTGCGCACGCCGCTGACCGCCATCTCCGGTTATGCGGAAATTATGGCGCAAGGCTTGGTGCAGCCCGACGATGTGAAGCCCTTTGCCGATAAAATTTATCGGGAGGCCAATCGACTAATCTCGCTCATTGCCGATATTATTCAATTGTCGCGGCTGGATGAAGGCGCGGCCCAATTTCAGCAGGAGCCGGTGGCTTTGCAGGAGCTGGTGACCGACGTGGCGCAGCGCTTGCAGCCGCTGGCTCAGCAAAAACAGACAGCTCTGCGCTCCACGGTTCAGCCAGTAACGGTAATTGGTATCCGACAGGTTTTACAGGAGCTAATCTATAATCTTTGCGAAAACGCCATCAAATACAATAAACCGCAGGGCACAGTGCAGATCACGCTGGCGGCGGAAGCCAATCAGGCCGTGCTGACAGTGGCCGACACCGGCATTGGTATCCCGGTCGAGGAACAATCCCGCGTGTTTGAGCGCTTTTACAGGGTGGACAAAAGCCACTCCCGCACCATCGGCGGCACCGGACTGGGCCTTTCCATTGTAAAGCACGGCGTACAACTGCACGGCGGCGAAATTCGTCTGGAAAGTCAAGTGGGACAGGGCACAACCATCACGGTTTGGTTGCCGCTGTCGGCAGATTTGCCGAGAGGCTGAAACTATTAGGGAACGCTGCATAACAATCTCTCAAAATAACGACGAAAACCAATCGTTACGCGATTGCCATACCGTTACGAAATAACATAACTGGCCTGTGGCCAGCGGTGCGATTTCAGCGCAAAAGTATGCGCTAGCGGCATCGCCCCCTACAATGTGTCTACCGGATAGAATCAGGAGAGAATAAGGCGTTCTCTGCCTTTCTATGGTTTTAAAACTCCCCGCTACCTTTGCCCAAATTCCGACTTGGGGCGGATAACGCTGTAGGCTGTGCAAAGCGTGACGGACAGCGCAGCTAGTCCGGCAAAGCTGCACAGACAAAGCGTTATCCGAAGCCACGGAGGAACGGGCGAAGGGTAGCAAAAAAATTACAGAAAGAGGAATGCAGAAATGAACCAGACAGAACGCAGAAGATTTTTAATAGAGGCATTGTTGCAGGAGAACCCCCAATATGGTCAGTTGACCATCCCGCCCCAGGAGGAAGAACAAAAGAAGCTGTTGCGCAGCCTGTTCAATCTGCGGCCGCCGCAAGCGGCTGACGAAAGATTTTTGCAGGTGCAGGACGCTTATTTACAGGAGGAAAACCGACGGCGCGGTATCATAACATTGGCGGAGCTTTCCCCCATAGCGCCCCATACCTATTTGTGGCGCGGCGATATCACCACGCTGCAATGCGACGCCATTGTCAACGCCGCCAACAGCGGCATGACCGGCTGTTATCAGCCCTGTCATAATTGTATTGATAACTGCATTCATACCTATGCCGGTGTGCAGTTGCGCAATACCTGCAACGGGCTGATGGAACAGCAGGGCCATGCCGAGCCGACCGGACAGGCAAAAATAACGCCGGCCTACAACTTGCCCAGCCGGTTTGTGCTTCACACCGTTGGCCCGATTGTGCAAGGCCGCTTAACAGAAGAACATTGCCGTTTGCTAGCCTCCTGCTATCGGGCCTGTTTGGAGCTGGCCGCGCAGAACCATGTGCAAAGCATAGCCTTCTGCTGCATTTCTACCGGCGTGTTTATGTTTCCCAATGAAAAAGCAGCGGAAATCGCCGTAGAAACGGTGCGGACTTATCGAGAAGAAACCGGCAGTCAGATGGATGTGATTTTTAACGTGTTCCAGGAATTTGACGAAGCGGTGTACCGGAGCTTGTTAGCGCCGCAGATATAAAAACAATCATATGGCTTGTTATGTATAAAGCTACCGCCTGACAGAAAGGAGGAATCCTTCTTCCGCAGACGGCAGTTTTTTTGAAATTTTTAAAAATGTGCATTTTTTGCATAATGAGAAGGACTATCAACAAAGTGAGAAGGAGTATCAACATAATGAGAAGGACTATCGACATGGTAATGTTGATAGTCCTTCTTTGCGTATGTTTGCCCAGGCTGGTATACTCTAAGGGAGAATTTTCCTTTGGCAGACAGCAGCTTCTTATGAAATTTTTTTAAAATGTGCATTTTTTGCATAATGAGAAGAAATAATGACAATTTGAGAAGAAATAACAGCATTTTGAGCAGAAAAAACAACACTTTCTGTCGTTTTTCCTACTTTGCAGATATTGGTCTATGTATGTTATAATTCAAGGGAAAATTTTCCTTTTACAGATGGCAGTTTTTTATGAAATTTTTTTAAATGTGCATTTTTCGTAATTTGAGCGGTAGTATCCGCGTTTTTATGTCGATAGTACCGCTTTGCAGATAGTTGCCCATGTATGCGATACTCCAAGGGAGAATTTTCCATAAAAGAGAAACAGACAGTCATGATGATGGGTGGGCGATACGCCCACCCACCGGCTGGAACGGCTTTCCGAAGAGAACCATTTCGCACAGGAGGAAAAGGAGGCGGCAATATGACGACACCATATTATCATGGACAAGAACAGCAATACACCTTCTACCAACTGCCCAAGCAGCTGTTAAAGGATGCGCAGTATCAAGACATTTCCCTGGATGCGCGGATCTTGTATTGTCTGCTTTTAGACCGTATGCAGCTATCGCAGAAAAACGGCTGGAAAGACAAGGCAGGACAGACCTATATCATCTATACGCAGAATGAAATCATGAAGGACCTTAGTTGTTCCAGCAGGAGCGTAACCCGTATGCTGAAAGACTTGGAAGAAGCCGGCATGATTGCCCGCAAACGGCAAACCATGTATCGGCCATGGTGGATTTATGTTCATCCGCTGCAGCAGAGCAGCCAAAAAGAAACATCAGGACACTTCCAAACGACTAGTCCGGAGGAGACAAAAGGAAGTGTCCTGATGTGCCAAAGGGAAACAACAGAAACGCCAGAAGGAAATAACATGATGTGCCAAATGGAAACAACAGAAGTGCCAAATGGAAACAACATGAGTAGTCAAGAGGAAATGACAGGCGATTTCCGAATGGCCAGTCATGATACGCCAAAAGGAAACAATGTGAGTAGCCAAGAGGAAATAACAGGCAGTTTCCAAATGGCCAGTCATGATACGCCAAAAGGAAACAATGTGAGTAGCCAAGAGGAAATGACAGGCGATTTCCGAATGGCCAGTCATGATACGCCAAAAGGAAACAACATGAGTAGCCAAAAGGAAATAGCATGCAGTTTCCAAATGGCTAGTCATGATACGCCAAATGGAAACACAAATAAGAATAATATCAATTATACTGAGTATATCAAGACTGAGGAGAGTGAGAACGACTTCAGCAAGAACAGAAAAGCAGAAGCAGAAGAAGCCCCCGCCCGCCAACAAGCTGACGAAGACGACAGCTGCGCCAAATTAAGCCCCTATCTGGAGCATCAGTACGAGCTGGAAATGGCCTACGCCAGAAAAGGCGCAGAAGCAGAAGCCACAACGCGAACAGCGCGACAAGACTGGTGGCCAGAGAACTTTTTGGAATTGAGCCTGGACCAGAGGGCGGAACTATGGCGGCAGCAAACCCGCAAACAACAGAAAGAATGACGAGGGCGGACACATCTTTTTTCATTTTGACGGCGTTGTTTTTGAAAAAGCACTCCTCACGTACCTTGGAGTACGCGGCGTCGTATTTTTTCAAAAGCCGCCTAGCCAGAAATGAATGATCCTGCGCTTGGGGTAGAAGCCGTACCTATGCTGGTCTTTTGCGCCCTTGGCGTTGTTGTTTTGTCATGCTGAGCTTGTCGAAGCATCTTCCAAGGGATAGAACCGCTTTGTCACC
>CABQBF010000165.1 GCA_902462325.1 uncultured Peptococcaceae bacterium | reverse complement strand
TCGGCAGCAAAGTCATCCCAACCTATGATGACAACGGCGCTACAGCCGATGTATTGTTCAAACTATAAGCAATAATCAGTGCGGCTGCCTGCGTAAAAGACACGCAATGCAGTTGAAGCATGATTTAAACTGTAAATTATAATTAGTACAGCTGCTTATGCAGAAGCATGTGTCATACAGTTGATGGATTAGATTTGCAAAAAAACTATTGACACTATTCTGCTATATCGTTTAAAATATAAAAATAAGATTATATACACCTTTTTTCTAATACGGCTGTTGGCAGTCTTTTGAGATTGCAGCAGCCGTATTGTTGTATCTACCCATCTGGTTTTCAAAATCATTTCCAGTGATTTTTTAAATTTTTGCCTGAAAGGAGTTTTCTCTATGAACCATCAAAAACATCGTTCCCAAGCGGCGGCTTTGATTCTGCTGCCTTTTCTGCTCTCCGCGCCGGCTTCTGCTCTGGCTGCAGAGCCGCCGGAGCAGACTGCGGCAGTCACAGAGGCTGCGGTACAGAAAGAAAATACCTACACCCTGGCCCAGATTATCCAACAAATTGGACAGCATAACCGGATTGGTCAACAATATAAGCTCAATCTGGATTTACTGGAAGAAAGCCACACCAAGGCCAAGAACACCCGCAAGGATGTGCAGTCTACGCTCAATTCGGTTTACGATAAAGAAACAGACGCCTATAATTCCCTGGGCACAATAGGCCAAAATCAGGCCACTGTACAGCAGGGCATCCAGACCATTCAGCAATTGCTCGCCGCAGAAAACCCCGGCGCCACCCAGGCCCAGCTGCAGCAGCTACTGCTGACCGACAGCCGGTATCTTGCCCTGCAAGCCCAAATGACTGCACTAACCGGCATGGAAAGTCAGTTGAATTCGGGCATCTCTACCGCCGAGGACGCCATCGAGCAGCTATGGGACGGCCTGGACGAAGTGGATACCACATTGCGCACCATCGAAAACAAGCAGGATGATGTAACCAAAAGCCAGGCCGATTGGGACGAGGAGGTCAAGCTTATCACCAATCTCTTGGTACGCAAAACCATTACCATGGAACATACCCAGGATTTATTGGAGCAAAAAGCCGCTTTGCTGCAAAAGCAGTACGCAGTCGCCATCAAACAGGAGGAAGTTGGCTTATCGGTTCCGGTAAACACCAAGGACATTCAGCTTTCCATAGAAGAAACTGCCACCCAGCTAGAACAGGTAAAGGATGGCGTTCAGCTTTTAAAACGGCAGTTAAACGATATGATGGGCCGCAGTCTGGATGCCGCGTTACATATTGAGCCGGTGGCCGAGCCGGGCTATGTATCCATCGCCCCCAGCTACAGCGCTGATTTACTCAAGCAGGCCAGGGAAAACGACTATACCTTAAAAACGCTGCAGCGGGATATCGATAACTACAAAGAGGACGCCCAGGATTTGAAGGATGAGGGCAAGTTTGAAAGTGATACGCTAAAGATTTATGACCTGAATATTGAGCTTTCTAAGATTTCCATTCAGAATGAGGAAACGGCGCTGGATAATGATTTGAAAAAGCTGATTGACGCCGTGAAAGTGGCCGGGCAAACCTATCAGGAAAAGCTGGACGCTTATCAGAACGCCGGTGTGAAATATCAGCAAAATGAAAAATATGCCGAGGTGGGCTTAATTTCACCGCTTACCTTCCAGGCAGCGGGCTTAGAATATGAGCAGTCGGCGCTAAGCAGACAGCAGGCCGCCTATGATTATGCGCTGGCCAAGCTGGAATACGACGCCTTTCTGAAAGGCACCGATCTCAGTATCTATGAGCAATATAAGGGCTTGTAGAACACATACAAAAACAGAACAGGCAGCAATACAGAGCAAACAAGTTGAACAACATGGAGGCGTTATGATGGAAAAGAAGGGTTTTGCAGGCAACCTCATTGTAGCGATAGCAGCCATTGCCATACTGGGAGCGGCTATCTATCTGGGAGTGCAATATTTCCCGAAAACCGGCGACGCGCTGGTGGGAAAGACAGAAAACGGATTGGTCGTGCAGTCCTCATTGGAGATGGAAGAAACCAATATCAACACCTTAACCGGCGGCAAGGTGGCTAAGGTATGCGTCAAGGAGGGCGACGCGGTAGCGGCAGGCGATGTAATTGCCATTATGGACAGCGACACGCTGCTGGCCAAGAAGCAGCAAGCCCAGGCCAGCATCAAGGCCTATCAGGGACAGCTAAAGGCCGCGCAGGCCACCTATCAGAAAGCGTTAAACGGAGCCAGCGAGGAAACCCTGGCCCAGGCTAAGGCCGCCTACGATTTGGCAGAAGCCACTTATAACCGAATGCAGGTCATGCTGGAGGCGGAAGCCATCAGCCAGTCCGATTTTGACCAGGTAGCTACCCAGTATGAGGTTGCCAAGCAGCAGTATCTGGCAGCTCAAAAAGGGGCAGAGCCGGAGGATATCGCTGCGGCCGCAGCTTCTGTAGAGGCCTATCAGGGACAGTTAGAAGCGGCCCAGGGAGCTCTGGCTGAGGTAGAAAGCTATCTGAAGGAAACCTCCATTACCGCACCCACCGGCGGAGTGGTCACCACGGTGAATGCCGCCGACGGGGAGTTGGTTTCTACCGGCTTACCCATTGCGGTGATTACCAGCACCGACAAGCCATGGATTAGCTGCAAGGTGATGGAGGATCAGTTGGGTCAGGTCAGCAGACAGCAGAAGGTGAAGGTCACGTTTCCGGCCTATCCGGAGCAAACCTTTACCGGCACTGTGACACAAATCAATAAAAATGCCGATTTTGCCGTGAAACGGGCCACCAATCAAAACGGCAGCTTTGATGTGGTAGCCTTCAGCGTGAAGGTAGAGCTGGAGGAAACTGACGCCGAGCTTTATGCCGGAATGACCGCCTTTGTAGATTTTTCGCAGCCGGATGGCCTGCAGGCTGACGGTGGCGCTAATGCGGAGGGGGATGCTCTGTGAAACAGTTTCTCAGACATCTCATCTTTCCCGTTTTATTGGTTGTGCTGGTTCCCATCTTCGCCACCTGTGTGCTCTGCTATACCTTCCAGGACGGTGTCATTCATAGCGCGCCCTTTGGCATTATCGATGAGGACAATTCGGCTTTAAGCCGCACACTGGTGCAAAATCTGGCCAATAATGACACCTTTGATGTGGTGTTCTATGGCGATACCGCCGAAGAATTGGAAGCACAGATTGCGCAAAATCACATTGTAGCCGGGATGGTAATTCCCAAGGACTTTTCTAAGGATGTTACCGCCGGCAATTCGCCGTCTATCCTGCTGGTCTATGACGGCTGCCAGATGTCGGTGGTGGGCATCAGCAAGGTGAAGCTGACCGAAGTGCTGACCACCCTGCGGGTGGCTGCATCCATACAAATTCTGGAGGGCAAGCTGGATTTACAGCCTCAGGAAGCGCTGCTTTACGCCCAGCCGATCAGCAATACCTTCCGCTATCTGGGCAACCCGGAAAAATCACTGCGCAATTATATAGTGCCCGGCGCCATTGCCAATATTGTACAGCTTACCATGTATATGTTTCTGGTGGAGGCCATCCGCAAGGAGGAGGACGAAAAGGTACATCCATTGCTTTATTGTTTATTGGGCAGTCTGCTGGCCACCGCCGTTTTGCTCTGCTGTGTCTGGCTTATGCATCATGGTTTCGGCCTTCCCATGCAGGGCGCGTGGAGTACCATTGCCCTGTTGGCCTTTTTCAATATGTTTGGCATCGGCAATCTGGCGGCTATCCTGCGGTTATTGCTGCCGGATAAGCTGAAGGTGTTGGCGGTGCAGGCGGCGGTGGTGGTGATGGCGATGCTGTTATTCAGCGGCTACACCTTTCCGGCTCTGGGGATGCCGCCCCTCTTTCAGGCCATTGCCAGGGCCATCCCCTTCACCTATTTTGCCATTCCCTTGCGGGATGTGATGCTTTTAGGCAGCTCAACAGCGCTGGTAATCGGCGATATCCACTGGCTTTTTCTCTTTGCCGCTTTCACAGCCATTCCGGTGATACCGCTATGGCTTATCTACCGACAGAAGCGATTAGGCCGGCAAAATCCTGTGAAACAGCTTGCAGAGCCTACGCCGCAGCCTGAGCAGGAGGAGGTATCCCTATGCTGAAGCAATGGTTAAAGCAAGACCGTACAGCGTTACAGATGCTGCTATTGGCCTCTCTGGCGCTGCCCTGCCTGTTTTGCTGGATGCTGGGCAATCTCTATGTGGAGCACATTCCCTTCGGTGTGGTGGATTTGGATCATTCGTCCTTTTCCCGGCAGATTATCCGAGGCTTAGAGGACCATCCCGGTTTAGAGGTGTACTTTGTAGAAGACCAGAGCAGTCTGGAACAGCAAATTTATGGCAAAGAGCTAAACGGCGGGATGATCATTCCCGAAAATTTCTATAAGGAGCTGCAGGCCAAACATCCCGAAGAGTTGTTGACTGTCATTGACGGTACCAATACGCTGATCGCCAATAATATTATGGCCTATGTATCAGCAGTGACAGGTACCTACAGTGCCGGCGTGATGCTTTCCATTTTGGAGGCCAACGGGATGCCGGCCGATGCAGCCATGCATACCTATAATACCTTTCAGTATGGTGAGCGCACGCTCTATGACCCTTATATGAGTTATCTCAGCTATCTTATTTATTTTATTATGCCCTATTTGGTGCAGATGACGGTGGTATGTATCTTTGCCTTGCCGATGTTTTCCGCGCTGCATCAGGAGCTGGTGCAGCAGGGAATACGGGCCCTTTCCAAGAAGAAGTGGCTGGAGCTGGCAGTACGTTGGGGCTATATCTATGTGGTATCTGCCTTAGCTAGTTGGATTGGCTTTTGTCTGGCCGATTATTTCTTTGGCTTGCCGGTTCGCGGTACCATGGGCTGTTACTTTTTGCTGTTGGGAGCCTTTGAAATTGCCTTAGGCGCAGCAGCCATGCTGCTGGCGACCTTTATCCGGCCCAAGCACTGTCTGCACTTTTTTGAACTGCTGTTATGTTTGGGGATGGTGCTGTTAATCACCAATGGAGCCATCTGGCTGCCCTATCTGATGCCGGAAGGATTATTCAAGCTGGTAGGCTTTCTCTGGCCCTTCGCCCATGTAGCCCTGCCGTTTAAATATCTCAACATGAAGGGGGCGGGGCTGGATATTCTGACACCTGCTATAGTGGATTGTCTGCAATATGCCGCCTTTTGGGCCGTTGTAGCCATTGCAATCACCAGCCTGCAGCGCCAATGGCATCTATGGCGGAAAAACAAGCAGGCGCAGATAGAAGATGGCGCTTAATCTATGTAGTATGTAATCAGGCAGAGACTCTCATCCGGGAGTCTCTGCCTATTTAATATTTATTAGGCAATGTAGGGTAGAAATATGTCGAACAAATTTTCTTGCAGCTTACAAAAAATTCCGTTATAATGAAGTCAGGATTTTATTTCTCGCCAAGCCTAGG
>CABQBF010000164.1 GCA_902462325.1 uncultured Peptococcaceae bacterium | reverse complement strand
TGCTAAGCACAATTTTTTGTGGCAGTTTCCTTTAGACTTTGAAAATAATATTTTCAAGGTTGCTTTTTCAAAAAAGATTTTTCATCCGGCAGCTCCGGGGCAAATTGTCTTGGAGCTGCATTCCTTTGTACAAAAAGGCTATTAGAAATTTAGAGTGGGTTGACTAAAAAAATTTTGTTTATATAATTCGTTTTTCTTCCAAGTTTGGGGTGGGTTTTAAAAAAATAACCCACCCTTTTGTTATGTTAATTCTTCCAAGTTTGAGGTGGGTTAAATATTCTTAACACTCTTGACAATTATGACAATTAGATTTTACAGAAAATATAGGACCTGTTGACAAAGGGAAGACTACCCCTATCTCAGCTTGTAGAAAGTTTTCGCCCGGCAATTGCAAGAGCATATAAATTTGCACAAGCGAACATAGCGTAGAGTCGATTTTTGTTCTTCATCAGCCCACGATATGCGGTTTTCCTATAGCCGAACTGGCACTTGATAATACGGAATACATGTTCTACTTTACAGAGGACAGAGGATTTGTGACTCTCAATATGCCGTTCCCAGTCGATGGCTTTGTTACTTAATGCACACTGAACAAATCCAAAAGCCTTGCACTCTCTACGGGTGCGCTGTAACACATCGGTGGAAATTCGCATTGTAAAAATGGCTGAATTCCAAAAAAGTGCACTTTGTGAGCTTTTTTATAAAATTGCGCAGCTACTGCCGCGCGAATAAACCGCAAAGTGATTTATTCAGTAGACATTAAGTACTGAACTGAACCAGTAAAATCGGACAATAGTAAAAAAAGACCTCTTATTGTAGAATTAAACTATGATAGGAGGCTTTTTTATGTCTAAAAAAATCGAAGTTTTAACACCTATTATCATGAAATTAATCCACGAAGGGCATTCTTATTCGGAGATTGCTGAAGATTTGGGGCTTAAAAATGAAAAAGTAATCAGAAATTTAGTATATCGAATCAATCACCCGAAAGAAAATTCTTTACCTAAAAAGCGCGGAAGAAAACCAAAAGAAAATCTGCGGGACTATAACGATGAAATCAAAAGATTGAAAATGGAAAATCAACTGCTGCGGGATTTTCTCTCGCTTATCGGAAAGGAGTGAAAGCCTCTGTAAAATATAAGGTAATCTATCGTCACAAGGATAGTTATTCTATCAGTGAAATGTGTCGCTTCTTCGAAGTGTCCAGAAGTGGCTATTACGATTTTGTAAACAGATTAGATACTCCGGCTAAAGATCTGCCGTTGGATCAGATGATACAACAGTGTCAGGAGCAATGCCGCAACACTTATGGATACCGCAGAGTACATATCTGGCTGGAACGGCAAGGCGTGCATAAGAATCCAAAAACAGTTCTTCGTATTATGCGTAAATATAACCTTCTTGCTGTAATACGTTGCAGAAACTACAAGCATTACAGAGATACGCTGCACCGTTATCCAAATCTGCTGAATAGAAATTTCCACGCTGACAGACCGAATCAGAAATGGGTAACAGATATTTCCTATATCAAAACACTTCAAGGGACTTTATATTTATCAATCATCAGAGATTTATATGATAACAGTATTGTTGCATATCAGACCGGTACGGGGCAGAATAATCAGTTGGTATTAAATACGATAAGAAAAGCAAAGAGAAAAGAAGGGGTCACTGCAGAGCTGCAACTCCACAGTGACCAAGGCTTTCAATATACCTTACACGGATATTTTAAGCTGACTCAAGCATACGGCATAACTCCGTCTATGTCAAGGAAGGGCAACCCTTATGATAATGCACCTGCTGAAAATTTCTTTTCTATACTAAAAACAGAATGCATCTACAGAACAAAACTTAGCAGTTTTGAAGAAGCACGCAGTATCATTGATGAATACATATATTTTTACAATTATCAAAGGATCCAGACAAGAACAAAACTGACACCGATGGAATTACGATGCCAGTTTCTAAATAGCTAATTTAATTCTACAAAAGTCTTTTTTGTGCTGTCCGCACAAAATGGTTCAGTTCAGTACAAGGCCTTTTCTATGATTTAGGATATATTATCTACAGAGAAAATCTCATAAACTCTTTAATAACTTAAAAGAGCCTGCGCAATAACATCCGTTTCACCTTTATTAATATATTTATGAGGCAATGTTGCATCAAACTCAATAGCTTCTCCACTTTTCACGATATAAGAACGATTTTCAACAACCAACTCCAGTTCTCCCTGAAAAACTGTAAGGTATTCCATTTTTGCGTTTTGATGGGTTACAGATTCGTGGTCACATCCTGATTTGTAAATACAATAATAAACTTCGAATCCCGTTGTTGGAGAAAATGGAAAAATGCAGTACATATAAACTCGTTCATGATTATCAATCACAGGGGATAGGTTATTGATAGTGATAATCTCATAATATTGCTTTCTTTTACCGCTCAACAAAGAATCTACTTTGATTTTTAATCCATTGGCAATTTTGAAAACAGTAGCTATTGTTGGAATAGATTTCGAGGATTCGATTTGGCTAAGCATGGTTTTGCTTACGCCTGTTAATGCAGACACCTGTTCTAGGCTAAGCCCCATATTGCCTCTAATTTCTTTTAACCGTTCTCCTAATTCCAAGTAGCTTTCCATATTATATCATCCTTTTCCTCAATTAGTGCGTTCGCTAAATTGACCGCCTATGAAATGTAATTTACTCCACTTCCGCCTTCTTGTCAAGTGAGCAGAGCAAATTTGTGTCTAATTTTGACATTTCACTCCAAAAAATCGTTATATTGAATAAATTTTCGCTATAACATTTGTTCATTATTAGATATTGACCAATTTTAAGAAATAGATTATAGTTGAAGTACGTTATAACGGATTTGTGTAATACCATAAAGGAAAAAATTTAACGAACGTATTGGGTAAGGCTAGAAAAAATCAAGCCTTCAAAGAAAACAGAAAAGGAGGAATATGAAAAGTGGGAAATAAAAAAATAGGACTTGGATTGATGCTCAATCTAATCGGTGCAATGTTTGCATATCTGATAGGTTCTGGATTTGCCAGCGGACAGGAAACGATGCAGTATTTTTCTGGCTGGGGCTCTGTTTGGGCTAGTCTAGGTGTTGCTGCTATCGCACTGCTGCTTTCTTGCTTGGCTTATATTGCATATTCTTATGCAGGTCGTACGCGCGGACTGCAAGATTTAGCGGGAATTTATGATTTCTATGCCGGTAATGTATTTGGGAAATTATTTCAGGTTTTTGCATGGCTGTTTAACGCTTGCTGTTATATGTTTATGATTTCCGGATTTGGCAATGTGATTCACCAGCAATGGGGAATTTCCATTCCAATTGGCTCCGCCATCGGTGTAGTGCTTTCGGTTACAATTGCTGTCATGGGTTTAAACAAGATTATAGATATTATTGGTAAGGTTGGACCGATTATTGTATTATTCACGCTGTTTATCGGTATTGTAGTGCAGTTTTGAGAAGAAAGGAAAAAAGATGTATAAAAATGGTGGAACAAAATATCAGCGGTGTCAAGCTGGAACAGTTGCGACAGAACGCTGTTAAAAAGCATAAGATTCTGCGGAAGCTGCTCCCGGTGTGCCTGATTTTATTTATAGGATTGACACTGGTAAAAAACCGATTTTTGTTTGTCTCTATCAGCGAATATGGCTTTGGAGACCCAGCAACTCAGGGGGCCTTTTGGGGTCTGATCGGAGGCATGATGCTCAGTGTGATTTTTGCGGGTGCTGTTTTTGGTTTTTACTATATGCTGGTCTATAAAAAAGCTTATGACCTCTTTTGTATCAATTTCAAAAACAAATATGTGTTGGACACTCTCCGACAACTGCCGGATTTTTCCGAACTGCGCTACAATGCAGGAGGCGGTCTTTCTTATGAGGAAATGAACCGTTTAAAGTTAATCCCCGGAGGCCAGTCGGTCTTTTATCAATCGTCGGATGAACTGTCCGGCAAGCTGGATGGAGTCCCCTTCCGGGCTGTCAATGTCTGCACTGGCGAAAAAGTTTCCGCAAGAAGTTCTACCCCCAAAATTCTATTTGAGGGACAGGTCATAAAATAGGGTAGGGAAGCTCGCACTTCCCGTACCCTTATTTTTTTGTGCTTTTTGCGATAGAGGCGATTATGCGCCTGCTTGGCTGCCTTCGGTAGTATTGCCGCTGCCGGATTCGCTGCTGTCGGAGCCGCCGCCGGTGGTGCTATTGGGGGTGTAGGTAGGTCTATTGGTCACGCTTTCGTAAGCCCAATCCGAGCCGGGCGAGCCATACCTAAACCAAAGATAGTATTCTGCGCCTGATTCAAATTCGCTCTTGTCGAAGGTTACCGAATACTTGCCATCGTCCCCGCGCGTAGCATCTTTTTTAATTGTTGCATTGTCAATGCCGCCTGCACCGACATCTTTCTTTTCCAATGCCACTTCGACCTTGGCATTTTCCGGCATATTCTGTGTCTGGATGGTGAATGTTGGATTGCCGGTTGTCGGATCATCAGCATACTCCACTTTTGTAAATGCGGGTGTGAGTACCTCTACCGTCATATCCTTCAGCTTCAATGTGTTGTCGGTCGGCAGATACCAGCCGAGAGTGTTTTCCTTCAACTGCAATTTGCTTGTGTCAATGGAAATATTCGGCAATATCCCTTCTTTGAATGGATATGGGGAGTTCTCGTCCCATACGCCGCCTATAGCGCCGGTTGTAACGGTAACAGTCACATTCAGTCCTGTATCGCTCTTTTCAACCTTATCCACGCTGATATGGCTGAACGAGACTTTGCTACTATCAGACAATGTACTCTGCGCATCCATCGTTACACAGCCGTCGGACACGTCTGTGATTGCCTCAGCACCATTCAGGGTAATCGGAACAACGCCTGTGAATTTTGTAGCGCCTGTAGAGGAAGATGTACCATCGCTTATAACCGTAAATTGAGGGACAGTGCTCGGCTGGTTTGCGCTCACGCTGATCGGTGCGCCGATGAGGGCGGTGTAGTCGATTGTGCCGATCTCCTTTTGGGTCATGCTGTTTTTTACCGTTGCCGTGAAGGTAACTGGCGTCGGCGTTGTCGTTCCGTCTGCTATCTTCGCGCCATAACCATAATGATAACCATTACTGTCTTTATCACTCTCGTCCGTATTCCTGATAGTGACCTTATCGGAGCCGCTGACTGACCACTCTATTGATACGCCCACACTGCTGTTCGGAACAGAATAGTAGCCATTGTACAGCCAATAAGCATAACCCGGTTTCAGCGGCTGCATGTGTGAGGAATACGCATAGTCACCCTTGTCTGGATTGAGTAACTCATTTTTTACCTGCTGCAGGATATACGCATCCGTGGTGGTGTTTGTGCCCTTAGGCGCGCTGTCAGCCAGCTCCTTGGCAGCTTTCGTAGCCGCTGTCAGCTCTGCTGTCAGGTTGTTGCATTCTGCTTGAGATGCGAATGCCGTAGCGGCTTCTGCCTTGGTGATGGT
>CABQBF010000163.1 GCA_902462325.1 uncultured Peptococcaceae bacterium | reverse complement strand
CTGCTTGCGGCGCACGATTAAGCCGAACCGCTCCAGCTCTTGAAAAGCGCGGGTTGCTACTTGGCGGCTCCTGTGAAGTTTTTTCTTCGCTTCCTCCAGAGTAAAGTAGAGGCGTATTGTTCCATCCGCTTCTATGTAGCCGTTTTCTTTGGAAATACCCGCCCGGTCAAATAGCAGGGTATACAGTAGCTTTGCGTCGTTAGATAAATCCAGTGAAACCAAAAACCGGGGAAGCGGGAGATAGGCTGGTATCTCCGTGTCTGTTTTGTAGGACATAAAATTTTCATTCTGCATACTGTGATCCTTTCCACCAATCCATCTGATTGATTTGATTGATATTGACTATCTTGTAATTGACTTATTGTTATTTAATTTCTGTCTAAATTGGGGCGGTCATGGGCGGCAGGAAATCCAGCGCCGGAGATACGGGATTTGGGCGGTGCTGAGCGTCAGCTTATCCAGTCTCTGAAAATCCAATCCTGGATAATCCCGTTTAGGCGGCAATCCTGATCTGCTGAGAATTAGCCATATTTGCCGCCGCACCTGTTGGGGAAAATCCCGTTTAGGTATTTTAATCGCTGCGGACAGTTAAGAAGGCGCTTTGGGGATATAGAGGGGATTTATCCCACCCTCCCGGTGACAGACGTTTGAAACACCAGTAAAATCAAGGTGTTTTCGCTTCTAATTGTCCGCATAGGAGCCTCCTTTTCCGGCTGCTGGCATTTTTCTGTTTTCGGTGAACCTTCGCCGCACAGGGTTTGCAGTATTTCGCCCGGTTGGAACCGGGAAGAAATGGTTGGCCGCAGACCGCACATCGTTTCATATCCTCCCGGAACAGCAGCGCCGTTTCCATCTGCTTGTCCAAAGGGAGGACAGCAGTGCGGAACCATTTGCATAACAGGGAATAGGAAATGCTCTGCACGCAGATACATTCCTCTCCATCGTCCAACGCGATGCAGTTGCCGTTGTCATAGTTGCAGCATTCATGTACCAGCTTTCTCGCCCGGCGGTATTGCTGGTAGTTCATGACAGGCATCTTATTTTGAATATGTACACCTCCTTCCTGACAGTCAAAATATCCCCTCACTATACATTTCATTTTTGGAGCAAAAGTTAGTGGTCTAAGACAAATTTAAGTTAAAATTTATGCAAACAGAGAGGCTGCTGTGACTTTTCAGACACAAACAGCCTCTCTGGCAGATTATTTATTGAATTTGTACCCAACGCCCCGGACGCTACTGACATATTCGGGAATATCCGGTTCGACTCTCAGTTTTTGTTTGATACGGCTCATAATGTTATGGATTGCGTCGAGCATATTTTCAACTGAGTCATAGTCATATCCCCATATATGGTCGGTAATCATTTCAAATGTCATAACATGTCTGCGGTTGGTAATTAGAAGCTGAAACGCATTAAATTCCCTGGCGGTCAGGGGGATTTCCCGCCCACGGACGAGCACCTTCCGTTCTTCCAAGCAGAAGTACAAATCATCTATTTGGATTTCGGTCAAGGATGATGATCCTACAGTTTGCCGAATTGGTGCTTGTGGGATGACGCCTATAGGATGGACATCTATTGAAGAGTGATTTTTCCATTCCAAAACATATTTCGTTAATTCTTTTCGCTGGATGTCATCCAATAGGACAAACAGTTTTTCACCAATTTGCCGGCCATTCTCAGATATGTCCAATACTGCTAATTTCCCATAACATCACCTCCAAAATCTCTATCATTATACATTTATAAGCTGGCTTTCAGAATATCCAGCACTTCATCACGAGTCAGCACCTTATAGCCGCCCTCCATAATAAGTGTTCCGCCTGCAATACCGTCCAGCATTTCTTCTGTTGCTCCCAGCTCGCCAAGATGCATCACAAGGCCCAGTTCTTTCATCCAGCCTTCCAGGCAGGAAAGACCTTCCTCGGCAGTCTGTTCCTCGGATTTTCCTCTTGCGTCAACTCCCCACACGTTCACCGCAAAACGACAGAACTTTTCAAGGCCATAGGGCATGATGTACCGATAATAAGGCAACGATACCGCAGAGAGCGTCATCCCGTGCGTTGCATTCGTGTATGCGCCTACGGACTGCCCCAGCATATGAACCATCCAGTCGGTGCTTTTTCCCCTGGAAACAAGCGTGTTCAGCGCCCAGGTTGCCGCCCACATGATATTTGACCTTGCCTCATAATCCTCCGGATTCCGAATGACGATCCGGGAGCTGTGAACCACCGATTTCATCAGCGCCTCGCTGATATAATCGCTGGTATTGTCATCCTCGCCGGAAAAATACTGCTCACAGATGTGGTTAAAAATATCATAGATACCCGCTGTCATCTGCCGCTTCGGCAGGGTAAAGGTGAATTTCGGGTTCAGGATCGCAAACTTCGGCATCACCTGTTCTCCAAACACATGACCGATTTTCAGCTTTTGATCATGATTGGTAATCACCGCGCCGCCGTTCATCTCGCTGCCGGTTCCCACCATTGTCAGTACACAGCCAACAGGGACGATCTCACAGTCCGGTTCTTCAAAACGGATGTAATACTTTTCCCACGGATCTTCCGCACAGTGAACCGACACGGAAACCGCCTTGGCATAGTCGCAGCAGGAGCCGCCGCCTACCGCCAGCAGAAAATCCACATGGTTCTCTCTGGCAATCTGAATGCCTTCCCTCAGTTTCTCTACGGTGGGATTCGGCATTACGCCGCCATCCTCAATAACTATCTTGCCATTCGCCTTTAACAACTCCATGACCTGATCATAAATTCCATTTTTCTTGATGGAGCCGCCACCGTAAATCAACTGAACGGTTTTCCCATATTTCGGAAGCTCCTTGTTCAAAGAACAAAGTGAATCTTCTCCAAAATAAAGCTTCGTTGGATTTGAATACTCAAAATTTCCTAACATGATTTTTTCTCCTTAATCCTAGTAAATCTCTTTTGCTATCCGAAACGCTGCCCATGCTTTCGGCCATCCTGCATAAAAGGCAGCATGGGTCAGAATTTCTGCCATTTCCTCTTTGGTGACGCCGTTCTTTTTTGCTTCTCCGATATGGAAAGCAAGAGAGCTATCAAGCACGCCGCTTGCCATAAGCGCTGTTACCGTGACAATGCTTCTGTCTCTTGCGGAGAGCTTATCCTCCCGCGACCAAACTTCTCCAAACAGCACATCATCATTCAGTTCCGCAAATTTTGGTGCGAAATCACCCAAGGCATTTTTGCCCGCTGTTACCTTTTTCATGGCTTACCTCCTTACTTTAATCTGCTGTATTCCTGATCATCCACCGGTTCCAGCCATTCATTGGAGCTCCCATCTGCCGGAACCTCCACCGCCAGATGGGAAAACCAACTATCAGGCGCTGCACCATGCCAATGTTTCACTTCCGGCGGAATATTGATGACATCACCGGGCTTCATCTCCTGAGCGGGCTTGCCCCATTCCTGATAATATCCGCGTCCGGCAGTACAGAGCAGAACCTGTCCGCCTTTGTGATGAATATGCCAGTTATTCCGGCATCCCGGCTCAAAGGTTACATTGGCGATTCCAACCCTTTCAGTGGTCAGCATGGACAGATAGCTCTGTCCGATAAAATACTGTTCATAAGATTCATTTTTCTCCCCCAACGGGAAGATTTGAACAAATTCATTTTTTGTCATCTGTATTTCTCCCTTCGATAACCAATTTCTTCTAACCGTTCTATAATCGTTTCCTGCGATTCTGATAAATTAGCGTGATACACATCCGGCTTACAAACGGTCTACCCATGCTTTCAGTTCTTCTTGATCCAAGGGACCATTCAGCATTTTCCCTTTCAGCAACGTCGCGCCGGGGCAGCTTGGCGCAAGCCTTTCATTTGTCTTTCCCATGCCGCTGCCTCCGGAAGTGGCAAATGGAACGATGGTTTTGCCGGAGAAATCATAGCTTTCCAGAAAAGTGTTGATAATCATCGGGGCAACATACCACCAGATAGGGAAACCGACAAATACCACATCGTACTGCTCCATACCCTCCATTTTCCCTGCAATCACAGGGCGGAATGCCGTATCATTCATTTCCACGCTGCTGCGGCTTTTCTTATTTGTCCAGTCTAGGTCCGCCCTGCTGTAAGGAACCTCCGGTTTGATCTCGTACAGGTCTGCCCCAACTGCCTCAGAAAGTTTCCGCGCAGCTTTTGCGGTCACACCGCTTGCTGAAAAATATGCCACTAACATTTTCTTGCTCATAATCAATACCTCCGTAAATTTTGTTATTGAACTTATTATGATAAACGAATTTATATCACCCGAAATACCTTCCACTTTCCGGATTTCTGCCGCCAAAAGAAAATGACTGCCCGCAGGCTCCAGTCACAGACCATTGCAATGGCAATTCCGATCACGCCCATTTGCAGGACAATTCCGAAAACCCAGGACAGCATCAGACGCACCGCTACCGTGGATATAACCGAAACATACATGGTAAATTTCACATCACCTGCTGCCCGCAGGCCGTTGCTGAGCGCACCGGAGAAGGGATAGGCTACGGCATTGAACAGGTTATGAATCAGAACCAGCAGGATCACAAGCTGTTTTGTTTCCGGTTCCAAAGCATAAAATCTCACAAATAGTGGGGTCAGAAGAAAAATCAGAAGATTCCATGCCGACGAAAGCAAAAGGGTAATCCTTGTCAATTTCCTAAAATAATCGTCCGCGGTCTTTGTATCCCCATTTCCCATGCACTGTCCAATTACTGTAATAAATATAGGCCCCATAGCGACTCCCGCCAGAGCAGCCAGCGACCAGATGCTTTGTGCAACGCCATTCGCCGCAATCTGATATGTTCCAAAAAGGGCAACCATACTGCTTAATGCCACTTTTATCAACTGGAAAATACCATTTTCCATTCCATTCGGAAGGGCAATTCTTAGAATTTGTTTCATAAAATCCCCATTCCACTGAAAAATCCACTTGCAGCGATAGAACACTTCATTTTTTCTCTGAAAACAAAGTACCGTAATCACCACGGCTGAAAACGTTCGGGCAATGAGAGAAGGGTAGGCGACACCTGCAACACCTGCATGGAATACAAATACACCAATTAGATTCCCAATAACATTGATGATATTGGACGCCACCGACAGATACATGGTCACGCTGGTTTTTCCCATGCTGCGGAACAAGGCAGCGCCGGAGTTGTAAACTGCCAATGCCGGGTAGGAATACGCAGAAACTCTAAGATATGTAATACAAGCCTCCATCACAGAATTTTCCACCTTGCCGAACATCATACGAAGCATTCTCTCGTTCCCAATCAGAACCAGCACTGCGACCAGTATGGAAAAAGTCGTAGAGAATGATAGAAGCTGACTGGCAGATTCTCCGGCGTCATCATTTACCTTTCTGCCGATATACTGGCTAATTACAACTGCGCCTCCGGACGCCAGTGCTGTAAACAGATAAATAAAAATGGTATTAAACTGATTCACCAGAGAAACACCGGATACCGCCGCTTCTCCGGCATAGCTGACCACCAGTGTATCTGCCATTCCTACAATCATCACCAGC
>CABQBF010000162.1 GCA_902462325.1 uncultured Peptococcaceae bacterium | reverse complement strand
GTATGCCTCCAGCTAAAAAATCAAAATTGGGAATACTTTTATTATACTTTTTCTTCCAGAAAGGTGCAAGGAAAATTGCGTTACGATTTATAGGCATACTGTATTATGCTGTTGTTTCTTATGTTGCTGATAAAATCAATAGGAGGAGAAAAAGTTTTGTTTAATTTTGTTGCGATGGACAGGGCATTTGTGAAAAAATATTAAAAATAGATTGACAAAAATCGATGTAATGAATATAATAAACATATCGAAAAAAATGAATGCGAGGGGGTCATAAATTATGGGCGACTATGCAGCGATCGCGAAGGTCTTTAAAGCTTTTTGCGATGAGAACCGTTTGCAAATTTTAGAAATGTTGCGTGGCGGTGAAAAATGTGCTTGTGTATTGTTGGAGGATTTGCAAATCAGTCAGTCTACGTTGTCTCATCATATGAAGATTTTGTGTGATGCAGGAATTGTAATAGGACGTAAAGAGGGCAAATGGACACACTATTCAATTAGTGAAACGGGTAGCAAACAGGCTGTCGTTTTGTTGAAAATGCTGACTGAAAAAACAGCAGAAATTGGCTGTTCTTGTGAAAAATAAAAAGAGCCATCTTTTTTGGATGGCTTTTTTAAAACTTTACATATCGAAAAAAATCGAACTGGAAAGGAGCTTGACATATGTGTGTTTGTGGGCATCTATTACGGTGCAGGTCAGAATGAAAAATTAAAAATGAAAAAGAATACAACTTGTATTTTCAAAACAAAATAGAAAGCGGGGAATACACATGTTTACGGCAGAGTTATGGATTCATGCAGGAAAAACATTTCTCATGGTATTTGGAGAATTATTTGGTTTATTTATTGGCATCAGTTTTGTGGTGGCATTGTTGCAAATTTATGTTTCGCAAGAGAGAATCAAAAAAGTGCTAACGACACCGCGTGAAAGTTTGAACAGCATATTAGGTGCAGCTTTAGGCGCAATAACGCCTTTCTGTTCTTGTTCTACCATTCCAGTGTTGGTAGGTTTGTTTAAAAGTAAAGCGCCCTTTTGTGGTGCTATCTCTTTTCTTCTCACTTCTCCGATTTTAAATCCGGCTATTATTACTTTAATGCTGGCATTTTTCGGATTAAAAGCAACAATTGTATATGCAGCATTTACGTTTTTGTTTGCAGTAGTTATGGGATTGATTTTGGACAAAGCGGGCTTTGAGAAAGAAATTAAAAATGTTTCAATTACCGGTGGCCATCAGGATGGAATTTGCTGGGAACAGTTGCAAGGAACTTTTTGGCAGAAACAGAAACAGGCTATAGCTTTAGCACTGAAGGATTCGATTGGTTTACTGCGCAGCGTACTGGGCTTTTTATTGTTAGGCGCTGGTATTGGTGCCTTTATTTACGAGTTTATTCCTACGGAGCTGATAGCAAACTTTGCTGGTGCTTCTAATCTATGGGCGGTGCCGCTGGTAGCTATTATAGGGATTCCGATGTATATTCGTACCGAGACTATGATTCCGATTGCCAGCATTTTGATGGAAAAAGGCGTTGCGCCTGGCGTGATGATTGCCTTAATTTTAGGCGGCGCTGGCGCCAGTATTCCAGAAGTGTCCCTGTTGACATCAATTTTTAAGAAAAAGATGATTGTTGCTTTTGTGTTCTGCATTTTTGCAGTGGCGACAATGACAGGATATGTTTTTAATCTTGTGATGTAAATTTTAGAAAGAGGGAAATGACTATGACGGAGAAAAAAAGTATTTTGGCAAATTTATTTGGAGGAAAAAAATCAGAAAGCTGCTGTAATATGAAAATTACAGAAGAAAAAGAAACTTGCTGCAGCAAACCGGCAAGCAAAAAAGGCGGCTGCTGTAACATGCAGATTGTTCCGGAGAAAGAAGAACAGTAAAATTTAGATACGATAGCAGCGGGGTCAGAATTATATGAAGCAGAGTTTGTCAATCAATAGGATTTCTTTTTTGCAGGTGAATGATAAAGGCATAGTCCATTGTGGAAGCAATCAGGACTGGTATAGGCAGGAAGAACAACGGCTAAAAGGCTGTGGTCCTTCTGTAGCTGCTAATATTTTGTTTTATTTGCAGAGAAAAAAGAATGTTGATTGTTGTGGAACAGAGAAAGCAGACCTTTTAGCTTGTATGGAGTACGTATGGCGATATGTAACGCCTGAGTGGAATGGAATTCCTTCAACAGAACTTTTTTGCAGTAAAGTGGACTGTTACGCCAAATCTTGTGGTAAGCAGTTGGATTATCACATTTTAAATATAAATCCAGCACGGAAACCTGTTTTGTCTGCTGTTGTAAATTTTTTGTGGGTGGGACTGCAGCGAGATTTGCCTATAGCATTTTTGAATTTATGCAATGGGGCGGAACAACAACTGGAGCCTTGGCATTGGGTGACAATTTCTGGATTGGACTATGACACTTACAATCAGTATGCTATCGCACAGATTTGCGACGGCGGTATTGTTAAAAGAATTGATTTGGCTTTATGGCTGCATACAACTAGGCAAGGTGGAGGGTTTGTATTTTTTTACGATACAGAAATTGAGATTTTTTCAGAATGGGAGCAGTGATAGTGAAGTCAAGAGTAGAAGATGCGATAGAATATTTTCGGAAAGGTTTCAATTGCAGCCAAGCAGTTGCCTGCGCCTATGGTGATTTAGTCGGTTTGGACAGTGAGTTGCTGTTGCCGCTCATGGAAGGTTACGGGAGAGGACTAGGCAGTTTAGAAGGCGTTTGCGGCGCGATATCTGGTGCAGTGGCTATTTCTAATATGTGGCAAAGCAAGCAGGCTGATTCTGACAGTGTCAGACGGGCAAAGGCTTATGGAGCCAGCAGAATGTTAGTCCAGCTTTTTCAGAAGCAAAACGGAACCATTATCTGTAAAGAATTGAAAGGCATTGATACAGATGTTGTGCGTAGAAAATGTGAAGCATGTGTGCGTGATGCGGCAGAAATGCTGGAAGAGATTCTGCTTTCCTCTGCAGAAGATATCAATATCGCCTGTGCGGAAGCACTGCACTTTAATGCCTATTGCTGTGCGGAAACCGTCTAAATAATGTCAATAGAATGAAACGATAAAAATTGTAAGCAATCAGACAGGAGCAATGAGGTTTCTGTCTGATTTTTTATGGGAAAAGATGACGCTGTGATGGAAGGATAAACTTGTTAGGAGGCTTTCTTGACTTGTATATTTGGAGTGCAGGAAATATAATAAAGATACAAGTAAAATTATAATGAGAGAGAGGGCCATCTGCAATGAAACAGATTTTTTTAGTGGAGGATGACAGGGAGATTGCCAAAAATCTGATACGCCTGCTTTGTGCAGAGGAGTTTCATGTGGTGCATGCCGCAACCCAACAGGAAGCTGCCAATCTGCTGGACAGAGCAAAATGGGATTTGGCGTTGGTGGATATTTCTTTGCCTGATGGCAATGGGTTTGCAGTTTACACAGAAATTAAACAGAGACAGGATATTCCGATTATTTTTTTAACGGCAGCCGATAATGAGGCCAGTGTGGTGACAGGTTTGAATATGGGCGCCGACGATTATATCATCAAGCCTTTTCGTCCGCGCGAGTTGGTGGCTCGCATAAAATCAGCGCTGCGAAAAGCGGGGCGTTCTCCGGCGGCTTTTGAAATTGGCAGTCTTTCTGTGGATACAACCAATGGCGTTGTGAAAAAAGATGGCAAAGAAATATTTCTCTCAGCATTAGAATATCGTTTGCTATTGATTTTTATAAACAATCCCAAAAGTATTATCACCCGGGAAAGACTGTTGGATGAATTGTGGGATGCAGCAGGCGAATTTGTCAATGATAATACGCTGACCGTTTATATCAAACGGCTGCGGGAAAAAATTGAAGCAGAGCCTGCAAAGCCGCAGATTATTTTGACGGTGCGCGGCATCGGGTATCGATTGGGAGGCAGCTATGTTTCGCAATAAAGAGATTGGACGGTTGTTTTATAGCTATATCGTGATAACGGTTGTCTTTGCTGCGATAGGTTTTGTGATACATTGGACTGCTAGCGTGTTGCTTGTTCTTTTTGCTGCTGCTTTGGGCATGGTGTTTTTTGTGTTTACAAAAACGCGGTATGAAAAGCTCGACCAGCTTTCTATGCAAATTGACAAGGTTCTTCACAACGAGGACAGTTTGTATATTAGCGAGATGGAGGAAGGCGAGCTGGCCATTTTGGAAAGCGAGATAAAGAAAATGACGCTGCGTATTCGGGAACAGAATGATGCGTTGAAAAAAGAAAAGCAGCATCTTGCCGATTCTCTGGCGGACATTGCCCATCAGCTTCGTACACCGCTGACCGCCGCCAATCTGACGCTTTCCTTATTGCAGCAAAATCCAGAGGAAAGGGAACGAAAGGCGTTATTGCGGGAAACGGAGGAACTTTTTGTGCAAATGGACTGGCTGCTTACATCGCTCTTAAAGCTATCCCGTTTGGATGCGGGCATTGTGGTGTTTCAGCAGGAACAGCTCGATGTGGACAGTCTCATTCAGGCTGCGCTGCGCCCGCTGTTGATTGCCATGGAGTTACATCATGTTACAGTGCAGACAACAGTGCCGCAGCATAGTATGGTTTGGGGCGATAAAGGCTGGCTTGCTGAGGCACTCCAGAATATTTTAAAAAATTGTCTGGAGAATTTGCATGATGGCGGAAAAATAGAGATTATCTGTACCGATACGTTGTTGTTCACCGAACTCACAATTCATGATAACGGTCCGGGATTGATAGAAGCGGATTTGCCTTACCTGTTTGACCGTTTTTATCGTGGGAAAAATTCCAATGCAGCGGGCTATGGGATTGGTTTGGCTCTTTGTAAGACCATTATTACCGGGCACGGCGGAACCATAAACGCTAAAAATCACCGACAGGGCGGTGCAGTTTTTATACTGCGTTTCCCAAAGTGACAGATCTCTCACTGAAAAGTCACAAGGATGTAAGCGGAATATTCTATGATAAGGGCAGACCAAAACATAGGAGGCTTATCATATGGAGTTTTTAAAAATTGAAGAGCTGTGTAAGGTGTATGGCAAGGGAGAGAATCAGGTAATGGCCTTGGACCATGTTTCCTTAACAGTAGAAAAGGGAGAATTTGTCGCAATCATGGGTTCCTCTGGCTCGGGCAAATCGACGCTGCTGCACGCCATTGCCGGCGTGGATGTTCCCACCAGCGGAAATGTGTATCTGGACGGGCAGGATGTTTATGGGCAAAGCAGGGAAAAACTGGCCATTTTTCGCCGGCGGCAGGTGGGATTGATTTATCAGTTTCACAATCTGATTCCGACCTTAAATGTTGTGGAGAATATCACCTTGCCGGTTTTGATGGACAAGCGCAAAGTCAATCAAGAACGGTTGCAGGATTTATTGGAATTGCTCGGTTTACAGGCGCGCAGAAATCATTTGCCCAATCAGCTTTCCGGCGGTCAGCAGCAGCGTGTTGCCATTGGGCGCGCGTTGATGAATGCGCCGGCGGTTATGTTGGCCGATGAGCCCACTGGCAGCTTAGATAGTCGGAATGGTCAGGAAATTATCAAGTTGTTGAAG
>CABQBF010000161.1 GCA_902462325.1 uncultured Peptococcaceae bacterium | reverse complement strand
GGCCGGTGTCATTCGGGAACGGGGCGGCGCAGAAATGCAAGCCATTGGCGCAGGCGCATTGAATCAGGCAGTGAAAGCAGTGGCGATCGCACGAGGGTTTGTAGCGCCCAGTGGAGTTGATTTAATCTGCATACCAGCCTTTACCGATATTATGATTGACGAGGAAGAACGCACCGCCATTAAAATTATTGTAGAGCCTCGTTGAAAGCAAGGTCGGTTTGCCCGCCGGCCGTTTTAGAAACAATCGGGCAAAATCTGCTACCCACTTTTTTCTTAAAGTATCCATAAACACAAAAAAGCAGCTTGCTGTGCAGGCTGCTTTTTTGTGTTTGCTGAAGGCTTATTCTTCCGCCAATACCAAGGTGCGGATGGTGCTGCCTTTTGCATACTGTATTCATATTATATGGCGATTTCTGCATATTTGCCATGAAACATGCAGAAAGTTGTTTAAGTATAAAGAATACAAAGTAAAAAACCAGGAATTTTGTCTTGCAAAGTGAACGGGACATGTTATAATAAAAAAGCGTTTCATATTATATAACAACTGTTACATAGAGAAATCTGTTGTAATACAAAAAATCGAAGAGGTGTTGAAACCATGTCCGGAGTGGATTTAACAAAGAAAATTGAGGATGGCTTAAACGACGGCGAATCCTGGAAAGGCCGCCAGCGTGCCTTTGGTTTTATTCGTCCAGGGATGCAGCGAATGGTTAAGCGTTATCCCGAATTGACCCATAAGCTGCGTGCAGTGAAAGAATATTCCATTGACCATATGGACGATTTGCTGGCGCAGGCTACCAAATCGCTGGAAGCCAACGGCGTGAAGGTGTACGTGGCGCAGACAGAGGAAGACGCCCGCGCCTATATTGCCGATGTGGTAGGGCAAAATCTGGTGGTGAAATCGAAAACCAATGCAGGCAAGGAAATCAGCATTACCAAGCATTTAACCAGCCAGGGCGCCAAGGTGATTGAAACCGATTTGGGCGACCGTCTGGTACAGTTGGAGGGTAAGGATAAATCGACCCATACCTTGGCGCCGGCCATTCATATTCCCATTGAAGATGTCACCACGCTGCTGTCCAATAATGTGGGGCGGGAGTTGGAATGTGATTTGGAAGCGCTGGTGCGGGCAGCCCGGGAAAGCTTACGGGAATACCTGACCACCGCCGATGTGGGCATCTCCGGCGCCAATGCCATTGACGCGGAAACCGGCTCCATCTTTTTAACAGAAAATGAAGGCAATATCCGCTGTGTCACCAGTATGCCGCGGGTGCATATCGCCATTGCCGGCATTGAAAAAATTGTGCCCCATTTAACCGATGGCCTAACCGTTGTAAAAGCAGCGGCAGCCTACGGCGTAGGGCAGGATATCGGCACCTATGTGTCGGTGATTGACGGGGTGAGCCGTTATAACAATGAAGAATTGGCCTTCTTAGGCTCCGGTCAGGGGCCGCAGGAGGTTCATGTGGTGTTCTTAACCCAGGGCCGTCAAAAGGCAAAGGACGAAGGCTTTGGTGAATCGCTGTACTGCATCAACTGCGGCAGTTGTCTGAATTTCTGTCCGGTCTATGCGGAAATCGGACAAAACTACGGCTACAAATATTTGGGCGGCCGCGGCGCTGTGTTTGCCGCATTCCATGGCAAGGGGCTGGATAAAGCCCAGGAAGCAGGGCTTTCCCTGTGTATCGGCTGCAAACGGTGCGAGGAAGCCTGCGCGGTAGGCATGCATACGCCAGAAATGATTTCCGAGCTGCGTTCTAAAGTGGTGAAAGCCGACGGTCTGGGCACCACAAAAGCCTCTGTCTTTAAAATGCTGGGCAGCAATAAGCTGGCGCCTTTGATGAAGGTCGCCCGCAATTTCCAGGGACTTGGCCTGAAACAGACAGCCGGCGGCGCTACAGCCAGAATGAATTTAGAAAAAATGGGCATCCCCAGCGACCGTTTGCTGCCATCGTTGGCCCATCAATCCTTTGCGGAGGTCATCAGCAAAAAATCTCCGCTGGCCAAACCAAAAGCCAAAGTGGCTTTCTTTGCCGGTTGTGTGGTCAATTATGCAACGCCGCAGTTGGGGTTGGATGTGTATGACATTTTAGCTGCCAACAATATTCAGATGGTAACTTACAAAAAAGAAGCCTGCTGCGGTTTGCCTGCCATCATGAGCGGCGACACCAAAGACGCCTTGAAGCTGGCCAAAACCAATATCGGCTTGTTTGCCAGCGACGAGTATGACTATATCGTATTTGCTTGTCCGTCCTGCGCCACTACAGTGAAGAAGGAATGGGCAGACTTGTTGAAGGAAGAACAGGATGAACAACTGCTGGCCCAGTATCAGAAGCTGCAGGCCAAAGTTATCGATCTCAACGATTATCTGGTCAATGTGCTGCAGGTAACCATGCCTAAGCTGAAACAGTCTGTCAGCGTAACCTATCATGATTCCTGCCACTTGGCGCGGGGACTGAACATTACCGCAGAACCGCGGAAACTTTTGCAGGAGGCTGGCGCTGAGCTGAAAGAGATGGAAGATTCGGTCAGTTGCTGTGGCTTTGGCGGCAGCTTCAGTTTGTTCTATTATGAGCTGTCCAAACGGGTAAACGACGCCAAGGTGCAAAAAGCGCAAGCCACCGAGGCTGACTATATTGTGGCAAGCTGTCCGGGCTGCGTGATGCACTTAAAAGACGGCGTACACCGGAACCAAGGCGAGCAGAAAGTCGTTCATATGGCGCAGATTTTGGCGGCAGCTTATCGTGGAGGGGAAATTAAATGAAACAGTTAGAAACCATTGTTGCCAAACGGGCAGACTTGCTGCAGCAATATGGCGATGTGGCAGCAGCAACCGACGCAGCAAGAGAAAAAGTAGTCAACAGTTTAGATACCTATCTGGCCCAGGCAGAAGAAACTTTAAAAGGCAAGGGCACCATCGTTTATCACGCCAAGGACGCTGATCAAGCCCGTCAGCTAATTTTGGACCTGTGCGCCGACAAACAAAAGCTGGTGCGCTTTGCCAATCCGGAGCTGGAGGAAATTGAATTTGACAGCCTGATGGCAGAAGCGGGCAAAGAAGTAGCGCTGACCGACGTAGGAGAAATCATCGTTAAGCAGCTCGGCAAAGAGGGCAACAAGCATCCGCTGTTGGCCAATCTGGAAGGGTTAAGCCAGGATGAGATTGTGAAAGCGCTGCAGGCCTATGTGGGAGAAGCCATTGCCAATCCCCAGGAGCTGAATCGAGCCGTGCAGAAAAAAATCCGGCAGGATATCTTGGCCTCCGACTACGGTGTAACCAATGTGCAGGGCATTGTGGCGGAAAACGGCACCATTGTTATCGGCGAAAGCGAAGGCAACGGCCGCACCGTATCCAATTTGCCTTACCGGCATATTGTAGTAGCTGGCTACGATCGCCTGTATGATTCGGCAGAAGAAACGCTGCGCGGCATTCAGACCGCCAGCATTTACGGACTGGGCAAGCAAAATCCTGCCTATTATTCGCTGATTTCCGGACAAAGCCGTACCGCCGATATTGAATTTCACATGGCATACGGCGTGCATGGTCCGCTGGAAGTGCATTTAATTTTACTGGACAATGGCCGCCGGGAATTGCAGAAAAAAGGCTGCGGCAATCTGTTGAAATGTATTGACTGCGGCGCCTGCTACAATAGCTTAAATGCTTTAGCCGAGCAAAACGGCTGGAAGAACACCATGCTGACGGCCAAGTTTGTAGGCTTAGCTGCCATCAACGGCAAATTAAAGGCTGCGCAGGGGTTGAATACATTAGCCGACTTTGCCTGTCCGGTAGGCATTACCGCCGCCGATGTGCAAAAGGCTTTTCAGTAAAACCAATCTTGCCATAAAGCAAACGGTGAAAAAAAGTTAAATAAAGTAAAATGAAGTAAAAAAGAAAAGGCAGACATCTTAGACGAGACGGAGGAAACGATATGAATATTTTACTGGCCATCAGTCCCATTTTATTAGTGCTGTTGGGCATGACCGTGCTGAGAAAACCGGCTATGCTGGTAGCGCCAATTGCCATGGTTTATACTTGGGGTATTGCCATGCTGTTTTTCAACGCCGACAGCGCTATGGTAATAGGGCAAACCAAATCGGGCCTTGTGGAAGGGCTAAAAATTATTTTGTTAATTTTTTCAGCCTTTGTCATTTTGCAGACCATGACCAAAACCGGCGCCATCGAAAAAGTAAAAGCGGTGCTGGCCGACATTACTTATGACCGTCGGGCCCAATTAATCATTATCGCCATCATGTTCGCCATCTTTTTGGAAGGGGCGGCAGGCGCCGGCAGTCCGGCTGCCATTGCAGCGCCTTTCCTGGTAGGCTTGGGCTTTCATCCGGTTACCGCCGCAGCCTGCGCCCTTTTGGGCGACGCTACACCGGCTTCCTGGGGCGGCGCTGGCGTTACCACCATTATGGGGCTGGGCGGCGTCAGCGACTATATGACCTCGGCACAGGCTTCTGCCATGGTCGGCCGTTTCCACATGTTCGGCGTCATGCTGGTGCCTACCTTGGCGCTGTTGATTGCCTTTGGCCGGAAAGGTTTCAAAGGCATCTGGCCCTTTCTGATTTACGCCAGCGTGGTGCTGTGCCTGCTGGATTTTTGCATCTCCAACTTTATCGGGCCGGAGCTGACCAGCTTGGGCACAGGGCTATTGGCCATTCTGTTCTCTGTAGCCTTTTTGAAGATTGTGAAGTTGAAAACGCCCGATGAATATGTTTATCATGCGCCGAAAGAAAAAAGCGCGCTGCTGGGCAAATACTCGGCGCTGCAGGCCTTTGGCCCTTATCTGGTGCTGGCCATTCTGCTGCCTTTGGTGCGTTATACGCTGGTGGCCAACTATTGGGGCGTTATGACCAAGTACGGCTACATTGTTTGGGTGGGCGCAGTGATTTTTATCAGCTCCTATCTGGGTTCGTTGATTTTGCGGGTGCCCTTTCTGGAATATGCCGACTGCGTCAAATCGGCGGCCAGAAGCGTGCTGCCGGCCATGATTACCATTTGCACCTTGGTGGTGGTCAGCAATCTGATGAAAAGCTCCGGCATGATTATGCTGCTGGCGCAGGCTGGCGCCGACATTGCCGGTAACTTCTATCCGCCTGTGGCAGTGGCCATCGGCAGCTTGGGCGCATTCATCACTGGCACCGGCTTAGGCTCCAACATTATGTTCGCGCCTATGCACGTAGAAGCGGCGCTGCAATTGGGCTTGAATCCTATCGTAGTCTGTGCCGGGCAAAATGCCGGCGCTGCGCTGGGCAACCTGATTTGCCCCAACAATGTTGTAGCCGCAGCCATCACCGTAGGCTTAATTGGACGGGAAGGGGAAGTAATGAAAAAAGTATTTCCGCCCTTTTTCGTCATCATCGCCCTGTATTTCGTGTTGAGTATGCTGTATAGCTTGTATCTGTTCCCAGGCTTTGGGATGTAGATCTGGTTAAAGATGTAGCTGCTGTTAAATAGAAAAAAGAAACTCCTTCTCATGTGGGCCCATGGAAGGAGTTTTTTGCTGTGGTGTTAGAATATATTGCATTTATTCATGAGAAAATAAGTTTGAAACAAATAAGTAGAGAACATCCATGAAATAAAGGGCATGGCAAACAA
>CABQBF010000160.1 GCA_902462325.1 uncultured Peptococcaceae bacterium | reverse complement strand
AAATGTTCTCATGCTTCATTTTTTATCTGGTTTGTTATTTGCGGCCCGATACGCCACTCCGCCCCTTGCAAAATAAGTGCTGTGATGCTGCCGTATGGCACCTGAAAGGAAAACATTTGCTGCAGCGGTTGTTGTGTAGCCCAACTTAACAGACAGCGTATCACACCGGCATGGGTGACAAGTACACAGGCTGTTCCTTCCAGTTGACTGTCCGCAATTTGCTGTAAAGCCAACACACTGCGCTGCTGACACTGCAAAAAACTCTCCCCGCCTGGCGGACAAAAGGAAGCGAAACACTGTCCCCGCTGTTCATACAGCGCTGGCTGCTGTTGTTTTATCTGCTCCATGGACAACAGTTCCCACTGCCCCATGGCAATTTCCTGCAAAGCAGTTACGGCCAAGCAGGGGATTTGTTTTTGGGCAAGCACCTCCGCCGTTTTGCTACAGCGCTGCAAAGGACTGTGATAAACGGCAGTAAGCCGTTTTTGGGAAATAAAGGGCTGAAAATATTGCCGCAGCCAATCTGCCTGTGTCAAACCGCGCTGTGATAGCGGCAAGTCTGTACGGCCCAAATAACGGCGCTGCTGGTCGGGGAAAGCAACCTGTCCATGGCGCACTAGGTAAAAAATCTTTTCTGACGGATGTTGTATCATTCTGTAACCGCCTCCAAAATTTTTCGCTTCCCTGTATAAAGGCTTTTGGCAAGCGGTATTTGTGCTGCATCCAATCGCACAGCTTCCAACTGCAGCTGATGCGTTTTATGCAATACAGGCTGCAACAGCTTTTGTAAAATCGGTTCCACTGTTTGCAGCGGCGACGTCAATAAAAGCTGTAGAGTTAAACACTGCTGGGACGTATGATAGCGAGCTTGGTAATCGACTACCTGCGGCAACTGAAACAACAATTCATCTAGCAAAGGCATAGAATAAGGCTCCTGCAATTGGACAATGCGTCCGGGAATTTTGTCCATCCGTTTTACCACTGAACCACAAGGACAAGGCGTAGCTAACAGACGGGCTTTGTCACCGGTACGGTAACGAATCAGCGGCATTGCCCGTCTGGTTAAGGTAGTAAAAACTAATTCTCCCCACTGACCGTCGGCCACAGGTAAATTGGTTTGACGATCAATAATTTCCACCAGCAAATCATTTTCTCGAATATGCAGCCCCTGATGCATCTCACATTCAATCGAAAAGCCCAAACCGGCTTCTGTAATGCCATAATGGTCATACACAGCGCAATGCAGTGTTGCTTCCAGTGCCTTTCGCACCGTTTCCGGCAGATAATCGCTACTGACCAGCACTGCTTTGATGGCATGGGGTAAGTGATAATGCTGTAGATAACGGCCCAACGATAAAATCTGCACAGGACTGCCGACTAGCGTATTCACTTTATACTGTTCCAATAGGGCGGCCATTTGCGCAAAGGTACCGTCAGGCGCACAGGCTACAGGTTCTACCTCTAATTTCCGTAATGCCTGTTGAATCAAATGGCTCATACCACCAGGATGATTGCCCGGCATTAAAATCATGCAGCAATCTCCTGGTTCATGCAATTCAGATAGCCCACAGGCAAAAAAATCCACTGTCAGTTGTTGGTCGGCCGCCGAAAAGTAAAGACGCTTGCTGAGACCGCTGGTTCCTGATGTCTGCATGGTCACCACACGGTTGACTGCACTTTGCGAAACACAGAGCAACTGATGTCCCTGCTCCGCCAGTGTTTGTCCGGTCAAAAAAGGCAGCGCTGCCACGTCTTCCAATGTTTGCAGCCTGTTTGGATAGGAAGCATAATAGCTGCTGTGCTGTTTACACCACGTAAGCAAGTCATTCATGGCTTTCAGTTGCCAAGCTTCGATGGCTTGTCTGCTTAGTTGTTCTGGTTTTATTTGCAGTTTTTCGGCCAAATAGGCATCTAAACGAGACATTTATGCTTTCCCCCTGTGCAGGGTTTCGCCGCTGACGCTGCTTAAATTATAAGCACAGAAGGGCACAATTTTTTTCTGTGGACTGAACTCGCAGAGATAACAGGAGCGCACCCGTTCCAAATCAAAGTTCCAAGCATCCTGAAACAGCATGCCCGATACGGCTAACGTATAATTTTCCATTCGTTCCAAAAACACATCAAACAAAGAACGTTCCGGCTGACTGCAACAACCAGTTGCTTCTGTTTTTTGTGTTTCTCCGCAACAGGTAGTTTCTGTTGGCGGTATCGTCTCTCCGCAACAGCAGGCGCTTTCTGTCGGCTGCACTGCTTCTTTGCAGCAAGCGCTTGTTTCAGCCGCCAGTACCGGCGCTACAGACCATCTCTTCGCTACAAATTCCCGGGATTGTTTGGAGGAAGTACAGCAACAACCGGTGCTCTCACTTTTTATCGCTTTGATTGTACCATCGGGCATCGACATAAAGTTTCCGTGAAAAGAGCAATAAGAATTTTCAGCACCGCCGCCTAAAAAGTCTTCCCTTTTTATCATGCCATTAGTCTGTTCTTCCATATAACGCAGCATATCAGGGATGGTAATGCGTTGCTCCGTTTGTTCCAATCCACAACGGCCAAAATAACTGATCGGTTGAAAATGCACGCCGCGAATAGCCGGCAGCTTTTGCAGTGCAAATTGCAAAATGTCTCCAATTTGTCTATCGTTTATCCCCGGTGCAATGGTGGGCACCAGAGTCAAGCCTACTTTGGCTTTCTGACAATTTTCAATTGCGGCCAACTTTTTTTCTAACAGGGGTTTTCCGCGCAGCGCTTGATAAGGCGCTTCTGTCAACCCGTCGAACTGTAAAAATACATTGTTCAGGCCAGCTTCTACCAACGCTTCCAAATAGGCATAATCATCGGCCAAACGCAAACCGTTGGTGTTAAGTTGAAAATATGTAAATCCCTTTTCCCGTCCTAAACGGATAATATCCGCCAAATCATCCCGCATAGTTGGCTCGCCACCCGATAATTGGATGTTGAAAGGGCCGCCTGCTTCCATCAATGCATCATACCATGCGCCGATTTCTGCCAAATCCGGGTCGGCAGAAGGACCGCCTGCCGAGGCAAAACACACTGGACAATGTAAATTGCAGCGCTGTGTCACTTCCAGCAATACACAACATACCTGCTGTAAATGGTCTTCACACAAACCGCAATCATAAGGACAGCCCTTATCTACATGAGTCTGACATGCATGTTGCGCTGGCTCCTGTTTTTGCCGTTCCCAGCTTTTGTAGTCTTCCACAGTTCCTCTCCACAATAGCACCCGAAAAGCACCGTGTTCCGGACAAGATTTTTCCATGTAAATGCCATCAGACACAGCCACTTTTTGCGCTGGCAGCTTTCGCAAACACACAGGGCAAACGCTTTCTGTTGCCCCAATAAGTTGTTTTTTCTGCATAGTATCACCTCATAGTTTTCTTTATTTTTTGATTTGGCGCTTACTACACGCAAGAAGACTGGGCTTCCTTCACCACGCCAACAATTCCTCATCAATTTCCTCTATGCTGAAAATGAACACAGGATGGGTCCAACGGTTGGGATAAGGCTCGGTAGCGACATCAATGCGCGGCGATGCTACACGATCATTCAATCCAAAAGTTACAACGATAAATGCAACAGGAAATAAGCAGGACGCTCTTTTGCATTCTGCACCGGCAAAAAAGAAAGGCAGGCAAATTGATGTTTATTGCGGAAAGAAATCTGCATTTTCTGCACTTGTTTTTATTCTACTGTTATGCCTTGCTGTTTCAACAATTGGATAATCTCCAGCGCAGTCTGTTCCCGTTGCACAATTTTCATTACAATCTCCTGCTGTGCCGCATATTTTTTCCGTTTTTCCGCAAACCGGTCCGCCAATGGGACTTGCCCATCGCCGCTTACCAGTTTATCGGCCAGATAAAGGATGGCTGCTTCATTCAGTGCCACCGGCTGATTTTGCGGCCAATCCATGTGTACTTCTACTAACTGCGCCACCTGATCCAAGCCATAATACCGTAGAAATGCAGCTCCCGCCGCTGCATGCCCCTTCTTCGTACGGCAGACGTCATGTAAAAGGGCGGCACTTTCCAGTAAATCAAGCTGCAACAAGACGCCTTTTTGCTGTAATAGCTTTCCCAATTCCAGCGCCTTCTCCGCTACAGCCCGGCAATGCTGCTGCACCGGTTCCGGTGTTGCGGCCAGTTCATAAAAACTTTGACAATGCGTCCAATCCGGTCGATAACGCCGTGGCCAATAACGGCAAATATATGCATAATCTTTTTGATAATCCGCATCCAGCGTACAGCCAACATCAGGTACGATTTCTGTTTCAATATTTTCGCACAGAGCTTCCAGAGCGGCTTTCAAACCGCCATCACCATGATACTGCAATAATTGCGCCAATTGATTGCCTGCAATCAGCGGCGGATGCCAACAGGCGTTTTGATAAACCGGCAGCAACACGTCAGGTCGTGTCTGTTCCCACCTGTGCAACAGCAAGCCAATCGTTTCTGGACGAATACTGGGTACATCGGCCGGCAAAAACAGTACTACATCACAAACTGGCAGTTGTTGCACTCCTAATTTGATAGAGTCATACATGGCAGTTTGTTCATACAGCCGGTTATATACAGTTTGTACTTCTGGATAATTTTCCAGTGCCTGCGTTATAGCTTGCTGATTACGACCTGTCACCACCACAACCTGTTCTGCGCCGCCCTGCAGCAAGCTTTCCACAGTACGGCAGATAAGTGGCTTACCAGCCAAATCTAACAGCGGCTTAAACGCACCCATGCGGGAGGATAAACCGGCCGCCACAACCAAACCGGTCGCTTTTATGACAGACATTCCTGTTCCTCCAATAAGGTCATGCACTTTTCAAAAGAGGACTGAATAATTTCTGGACAACGCAGCATGCGGTTTGCCATATTATCTTCTAATAAATCGTCACAATTGACGCCGCTAAACTGCTGCCCCCAGGTTTCTTCAAACCAACTGGAAAATTCGGTGACCATTTTGCGGAAAGCAGGATGCTCCGCTTCCTCCGGCTCTAAACCTTTTCCGGCAAAATAGGCCAATAAACAGCTCCCACCAGTTAAACAGCCACATAAACGGCCCGAACCGCACATGCCTTCATTCAACGCCGCCATAGTACGCACGACGCCGCTATTTTCCGAACCATCCAGTTCCATCCCCAGCATGAGTAAAATCTGGCTGCAGGCATAACCTTGGCTGGTCCAATCCAGCATACGTGTCCATAAATTCTGTTGTTCCTCCATTGCTCAACACTCCTTTTGTGCCCATAGCAAAAAATATCCGGGCTTATATTGTTCTGCCAATCGCTGTCCATCAGCCATACATCCACCCCATAAATCTTCTAAGGTCCTGCCTGCCCATAATTGTTCAATCACAAAGGGTTTCCAGGCCGCAGATAGGTCTTTCTGCGCTTTCACGGTAAAACCTGTTTCCTGCAACAATCGTTGCCATTGTAGAATGGTGACAGGCCTGTTATCAGCAAAATGGGGCAACGGTTTTTCTGCCGTAAAATAAACGTCTGCCAACAAAAGCCAGCCGCCGGGCTGCAGCACGCGCCAACATTGCCGCAGCATTTCGCTGGTATCGCCGCAGATAAAGGCAGTACATTCACTGATTACGGCGGCAAAACTGCCCTCCG
>CABQBF010000159.1 GCA_902462325.1 uncultured Peptococcaceae bacterium | reverse complement strand
AGCGAGTTTACACACACTTCAAAGACTGACCGAATCCATCCTTTTGATGTGCTTTTCGCTCAATTAAATATTACGCACAAACTGATTCGACCGAGGACGTCCTGGCATAACGGGAAGGTGGAGCCTGACCGAAATCAGCAAAATCAGTCTATTATATTTTGAACTTTTTCATTTTTTTTTCAGTCTCACATCATTGACTAATGTACAACTAATGTACAAGAATTATTTTTCAATGCTTTTCTCTCGGTAGCTTTTATGCTATAATACCTTGTTATGATAAAAATATTACGCAGGGCATTTTTAATACAGGGGATGTTGGCATGACCACCTATAAACCGTATGGAATAAAAGAATTACAGGATTTATTACAGCAGGCAAAGGAACAGCATTTGCCTATTTTGACCAGACATCAGCGGCAGGAAGGCGTGGGCATTGATTTTCAGAATTGGAACAAAATTCGGGAGATTGATGTGGCAAACCTGACGGTGACTGCGGAACGGGCTGTGACGTTGGGGGAACTGGAAAGGGCCGTTCGCGAAAAGGGACTGCATGTGGCGGCGATGACCGATGATTTGTGGACAGTCAGCCTTGGCGATTTTTTTGCTGAGCAGATGATTTGTCTGACCAGCTTGCGGTATAACCAGCCTCGGTTTCAGGTGCTGGGCTTAGAAGTTTTGCTGGCCGATGGCACAGTATTGTCTGTGGCAGGAAAAACAGTAAAAAATGTGACAGGATATGATATGTGCCGGTTTTATATCAGCAACCGGGAAACGCTGGCCATTCCGCTGGCCTTTACATTAAAGCTGGTTTCTCTGGAGCCGGTACAGGTTATGCTGGAGGCCGATATTGCGGAGGCAGCAACGCTGATGGAATTGGTGCGGGGCTTGCGGGAACAGCGTGTGACACCGCAGGTTTGTTTGTATTGGAATCGGTTTGCGGCAAGGGCTTTGCAGCCGGCAGAAGAACAGGGCAAGCTGATTTTGGTCTGCAATGGCAGTGAAGAACGGGTAAAACGGGAATTGCAGGCGATTAGCGATTTGGCGGAGGCTTTGCAAATAGGCTTACAGGTTTGCCAGCGTCCGGAAACAATATGGCGTGATATCAAAACGCTGCGCAGCCATACTGTTTGGGGCGACGGACTTAAAGTGCCGTCCTTACAGTGCGGCGTGATGTTAAAACAATTGGCGGAGCAACAAATCGGCTGTTGGTATGCTCCTTTGCAGGGCAGCTTGCAGCTACTGCCCGCTCAAGCTGATGGAGCGTTATATCAACGGCTCTGTCAACAGGCGGAGCTGTTAGGCGGTTGTGGTAATTGGTATTATCAATATCAATATAGGCTAGCGCCAGCGGGACAAGATACAATCTGGCTACAGTTGAAAAAACAGTTTGATGCGGACGGGCGGTTCAATCCAGTACAGAAAGAAGGTGTGCAGAATGGCGAAAATTAAGGTAGAGCAAAGCAAGCTGGAGCGTTGGGACAGAGAACTGTCGAAGTGTATTCGCTGCGGCACCTGTCGGCAGTTTTGCCCCATTCATCAGGTGCTGGACGACGAGTCTTACACAGCCCGCGGCAAGCTTTATCTGGTGGAACAGTTTCTGCACAGCGATTTTTTATTGACCGACGGCTTTGTGGATATGCTGAGCAAATGTGTGATGTGTAAAGCCTGTATGGTCAACTGCCCGTCTGGCGTGAATACCTATCAGATTTTTCTGGAGATGCGGGAAGAGATTGTAAAGGAGCGGGGGTTGTCCTTCACCAAGCAGTCCATTTTTCGGGCGCTGCATTGGCGGCAGTTTTTTGATTTTGGTCTGTCCTGCGGCGCTTGGTTTCAGCGGTTGATTTTTAAGCCGGCGCCGGATGGACACGGACAGGTGGCGCGGGTTCCGCTGCCTATGGCGGGCTTTAACCAGCGGCGGATAATTCCCAAGCTGCCCAAAAAGCATCTGAAAAGCATGGTGCCGCTGGAAGTAAAAGCCAAGGGTGAGGAACGGTATCGGGTTGCTTTTTTCACCGGCTGTATGCTGAACTATGTGTATCCGCAGATTGGGAAGGATTTGATTGATGTGCTCAATCTGAACGGTGTGACGGTGGTTACGCCGAAGGAACAGCATTGCTGTGGTACGCCTCTGTTTACTTCCGGTGAAACAGAGATTGCCGCCGATTTAATTCATCATAATCTGGAGATTTTCGGTAAGCTGGATGTGGATTATATTGTCAGCGGCTGCGGCTCCTGCGGTTTAGCGTGGAAACAGGAATTTGCTAAAGTGCTGGGCGAAAGCCATCCTGATTATGGCTTGGCTTTGCTGCTGGGGAAAAAGACCCGCGACATCAGCGAGCTTTTGGTGACGCTTGGTTTGAACACCGAGCTGCTACAGCCAATTGGGCAGAAGGTTACCTATCATGATTCCTGCCATCTGAACCGCGGGCAAAAAGTGCATGACCAGCCCCGTCAGCTATTGCAGGCGCTGCCGGGTGCGACGTATCTTGAGATGGAAAAGGCCGATGGCTGCTGTGGCTCCGGCGGTTCTTTTAATTTGAAATATTATGAATTATCCCGTCAGATTAACCGGCAAAAAACGGCGCACATTGCCGAAAGCGGCGCTGAGGTAGTGGCAGTGGGCTGTCCGGCCTGTCTGATGCATATCAAAGACGGTTTGGCGCAGGACGGCATTGCAGTAGAAACCAAACACATTGTGGAATTGTTGGCGGAAAGTTATGGTTTGCATCGAACTAGGAAGGAGGAACATGTATGACCGTTTCAGCAGCGGCATTGAAACAATTACAAGCAGCGGTGGGGGAAGCCAATGTCCATACCGAGCTGGAAAAATTGATGGTCTATTCCTTTGACGGCACCTTTCAAAACCATAAGCCGGAGATGTTGGTAAAGCCCCATACCACAGCAGAAGTAGCGGATGTGGTAAAAATTGCGGCAGCGCATAAAATTCCGTTGACAGTACGTGGTGCAGGCACCTGTTTATCCGGTGGTCCGGTGGCCTTAGAAGGCGGGATCTTGTTGGAGATGACGGCATTCCGGCGCATCAAAGAAATTAATCGGGAAGAACGCTATGCGGTGGTGGAGCCGGGCGTGGTGACCAATGAGCTGATTGCAGCAGCGGCTAAGCAGGGATTGTTTTATCCGCCGGACCCTTCCAGCAGCGGCATGTCCACCTTAGGCGGCAATGTAGCCGAATGTGCCGGCGGTGGCCGCGGTGTTAAATATGGAGTAACCCGGGATTATGTGCTGGAGCTGGAGCTGGTTCTGCCTGACGGTCAATTGCTTACGGTAGGGAATAAAGTAGACGGTTTAACCGGTTGGCTGGATTTGCCCATGTTGTTTACCGGTTCGGAAGGCACATTGGCCATTATCACCAGCATTACGGTGCGGCTCTTGCCGAAGCCGGAGGCTATAAAGACAGCGCTGGCCCAATATGATAACTTGGACGCCGCGGCGCAGACCGTGAGCGCCATCATCAGTGCTGGCATTGTGCCAACTACCATTGAGATTATGGACCAAATGACGATTCAAGCTGTGGAAAACTTTTTGCAAATCGGTTTGGATACCAGCAAAGAGGCTTTTGTGTTGCTGGAAGTGGATGGCGAAAGCTGGGAAGTAGAGCAGCAGTTGGAGCAGGTCATTGGACTTTGTCGAGAGAACGGTGCAGTGGAAATTCAGGTAGCCCATAATGAAGGGGAACGGGCGGCCTTGTGGAAAGCCCGCAAGTCTATTTCCGGCGCTTGCGGCAAAATGAATCCGACAAAAATTGGGGAGGATATTGCGGTACCGCCGGGGAACATTCCCAAAATGATTCAGGCCGTGAAGGAGATTGCCCGCAAGTACGATTTGAATATGGTGGTGTTTGGCCACGCTGGCGACGGCAACCTGCATCCCAATATTATGACCGATAAACACAACGCTGCCGAGATGGAACGGGTCAATCAGGCTATTGACGAGTTATTTACGCGGGCGTTGGAGTTGGGCGGCACCTTATCCGGCGAGCATGGCATTGGGTTTATGAAAGCGCCCTATGTTTTACAGGAGCTGGGCCAAGACGGTTATCGGGCTCAAAAGGCTGTGAAGGATGGATTGGATCCGCTTGGTTTTTTCAATCCCGGTAAGATTTTTGTCGAAAAAGAATTGGAGCGAGTTCATGGATGAACAATTATTTTTGCCGGTCAATAAAAAGGAAGCCCATAGCAGAGGTTGGGAGGAGCTGGATTTTGTGCTGGTATCCGGCGACGCCTACGTGGATCATCCCAGCTTTGGCACAGCGTTGGTAGGGCGGCTTTTGGAGCATGAGGGCTTTCGGGTGGGCATCATAGCGCAGCCTGATGTGACTCGCTGTGAAAGCGTGATGACCTTTGGTCGGCCTCGCTATGCTTTTTTAGTAGGCAGCGGCAATATTGATTCTATGGTCAATCACTATACTGCCGCCAAAAAGCCTCGCAGCAACGATGCTTATTCGCCAGGCGGGCAAAAAGGCCTGCGGCCGGACCGGGCGGTCGATGTGTATTGTCATCTGCTACGGCAGGCCTATCCCGATGTTCCTGTCATGATTGGCGGTGTGGAGGCCAGCTTGCGCCGCTTTGCCCATTATGATTATTGGGAGGATGCCGTCCGGCCCTCCATTTTGGAGTCCTCCGGTGCGGATCTGCTTATGTATGGCATGAGCGAGCATCAGTTAAAGCATTTGTGCCACGGATTTGCCAAGGGCTGGCCGTTGCATAAAATGCGGGATGTGCAGGGCACCTGCTATTGGAGCGATAGTTTGCCTTCAAAAGGTGATTATTTGGTATTGCCCAGCTATGAGGAAATCAAACGAGATAAAAAGAAATTTGCAGAGGCCTTTGCAATTCAAAATCGGGAACAAAATCCTTTTATCGGTAAAACCTTGGTACAGCCCCATGGAGGCCGTTATTTAATTCAACTGCCGCCGGCAAAGCCGTTAAGTCAGCCGGAGATGGATGAATTGTATCAACTGCCCTTTCAACGCACCTGGCATCCCCGTTACGAAAAGGCTGGTGGGATTACAGCTTTGCAGGAAGTGGAATTCAGCATTACCGATCATCGCGGTTGCTTTGGCGGCTGTACCTTTTGCGCCATCAATTTTCATCAGGGGCGGATTATTCAAAATCGCAGCAAAGAGTCTATTGTGGCGGAAGCGAAGCTGATGACCCAGCAGCCTAATTTTAAGGGTTATATTCATGATGTGGGCGGGCCTACCGGCAATTTCCGCAATATGTCCTGTAAGAAGCAGCGAAAGGTTGGCGCCTGTAAGGAACGGCAGTGTTTATTTCCCGATTTGTGCCCCAATCTGGTAGTGGACCACAAAGAATATTTGGATATTCTGCGTACTGTGCGCAAGCTGGACAAAGTAAAAAAGGTGTTCATTCGTTCTGGTGTGCGGTTTGATTATATTATGGCCGATCCCGATCCTACGTTTTTTGATGAGATGTGTCAGTTCCATATCAGCGGTTTGCTGAAAGTAGCGCCGGAGCATGTGGCTCCCAATGCGCTGCATTATATGGGCAAGCCGCAGCGTAAAGTGTTTGACAGCTTTGTGGAGCGCTATTATGCTTATAATCGTCGCGTGGGAAAAGAGCAGTATCTGGTGCCTTATTTTATGTCCAGTCATCCGGGCTGTACTTTACAGGATGCGGTAATTTTGGCCGAATATATTCGTGATATTGGCTATAATCCGGAACAGGTGCAGGACTTTATTCCTACGCCGGGCAGCATGGCCACC
>CABQBF010000158.1 GCA_902462325.1 uncultured Peptococcaceae bacterium | reverse complement strand
GTGTGACCCATTGGTTGGGCGGCATGGGGATTATTGTGCTGTTTGTGGCGCTCTTAGGCGGTATAGGAGCCGGCGCTATGCAGATTTTCAAAGCAGAGGCTGCCGGTCCGGTCAAGGAAAAGCTGCATCCCAAAATTGCCGACAGTGCCCGCAGCTTGTGGTTTATCTATATTTTTAATACGGTGATCACTTTTTTTCTGTTGCTTTTCTGTGGGATGAATCTTTTTGATGCGCTGAACCACGCTTTTTCGATTGTTGCGACGGGAGGCTTTTCCACCAAAAATAGCAGCATAGGTTTTTATCAAAGTCCGTTGCTGGAGTGGGCGATGACAGGTGCGATGTACTTGGCTGGTGTGAATTATGCGCTGTTTTTTTATTTTTTCCGCAGTCATTCTTTGCGCAGCTTTTGGAACAGCAGGGAATTTCGCGTGTATACTTATGTAACCCTGGCCGCTGTTTTTCTGATTACTTGCAATATTTTGCCACAATATCAGTTTGATGTGGCAACGGCTTTACGCTATAGTGCCTTTCATGTGACCTCCGTTTTGACTACGACCGGTTTTGTTTGCTGTGATTATGAAGTATGGGTACCGGCGGCAAAGGTGATTTTGATTTTACTGATGTTTTCCGGCGCCTGTGCCGGCTCTACCACTTGCGGATTTAAAATTGACAGGCACATTATTTTGTTTCAGCAGATTGGCTATGAAGTACGGCGCTTTCTGCATCCCCGTTTGGTCAGTACCTTGAAAGCCAATCGGAAAAGTTTGCCCGAACCGGTGTTGCACAGCGTTACGACCTTTTTTTATTTGTTTGTGGCGCTTACGCTGGGCTCTACTTTTTTATTGTGCTGTATGGGTGCTGATTTGCTGGATGCGCTGACTGGTGTACTGGGCTGCTTGGGCGGCGTTGGCCCGGCTATTGGCGCCTGGGGACCGACAGAATCTTTTTCCAGCGCGCCGGTTGCTGCCAAATGGCTGTTCAGTGTCTTGATGCTGCTGGGTCGTCTGGAAATTTATACGGTGTTGGCAGTATTTTGGCCAGACAAGCATCAACACATCTGGTATAAAAAACTACAGATTTTTTCTGAGCAAGATGCATAAAGAACCGGGCCTTGCTTCATGCTAAACCCAACGATGTAAACGATGACGTTGATTTTTTCTCTGCATTGCGCCATCGTTGAATAAGGAGGGTGTTTCATGCTGCGGCGGGTAGGACAGAATTTTTTGATTTATAGTTTTTTAGGCTGGCTCTTGGAGGGCTGGTATCATCGTTTGGTGACGGGACGCTTTCAAAAGCCTAATTTTTTACATGGGCCGTTTAAGCCGATGTATGGGATTGGCGGTTTGTTGTTGGCAGGCAGCTACAAATATGACCGGAAGCATTTTGCCTATCATTGCTGTTTGCTGCCGTTGTTGATAGAATTTTGCAGTGGGTTATGGCTAAAACGTCATTATCACTTAACCTATTGGGATTACAGCAAAGAATTTCTGCAACTGGGCGGTCTGATTTGTTTCAAGTTCGCTTTGTGTTGGGTTGCGCTGGCGCAACTGGTCGTACATGTGGTGCAGCCGTTGTTAGAGCAGCTTTTGCGCATAACCGGAAAATTGTCCGGCTGGACAACCTTATTTCGTTTATTTTTTCTGGATTGTCTTATTACTATGCGCCAACGTCGGCAGGCTTGTTTACAAGGCAAAGCGGCACTTTAGAACTTTATAAGCCGCTAAATTATGAATGCAGCAAATCTATGGTGAAGCGATAAAAAGATTGGAATCACGATTGGAATTGACGACAGGAGAGAAGAATGGCAGATTATACAAAATGGTTAAAGCGTTGTGTTTATCGCAGCTTGGAACAGCAGGAGCCGGTGCGATATCAAGGCTTAGGCCCAGGCAATACGGCCTTTGTATTTTATGGACAAGCGGGATTGGATGAAGCTGCATTGGCCGATTGTTTTGCCCGACACGGCGGCAAATATGGGCAAAAAGTAGACTGGCTCTTTCAGCGGCGCGGACAGATTTTAGTCAGCAAGCTGCAAAGCGGCGTGGATGAGAATACCTTGGTGCTGGAGGGATTAGGCGCTGGCGCCGATGATGTACGCTTTGATGAAGGCGATTTGGTGGAAATTCTCACCAAGCCTCATAAATTACAGGAAATAACCGATATTTTAGAGCTGGAAGATATTGCACTGCTGAAAACAGGAATCGTTTGGTTACCCAGCAGCTTGGTGCCGGTGCAGGAGGATGGGGTTATCACACAAATTCTCGGGTTACTGGATGAAATGACAGCGATAGACGGTATTGTCAATATAACTGCTGATTTTTGGATTGTGGATGAGAAATTAGAAAAATTTGTATAAGCAAAGCTGAAAATGGACATATTAATCAGGAACACCAATGAAAAAGGATGGAATGATAAATATGGCAGCGAATAGTAAGAAATTTTTTACAGCGGTTGCTTGTCTGCTGTTTGTGTTTTCAGCAGCGATGGGATTTCTGCTGAATGAGATTTATGAAGGGCATTATAATTTGCCGGAGCAGGAAATTCTCTCTGCGGATAGTCAGCCGCAGAAACCGCGGCAGTTTCGTTGGGAAGAACGCTATGAGCTTTGTGAATTGTATGAGTTAGACTGTGAAGCCCAAGCATTGGAAGGCGATGCAGCCACCGAGGATCTGCTGCGGGAATTGCCGTTAGCTGAATTGGCCAGCCGTTATCCTGCGCCGGATTGGACGGTCAGTGAAACGGATAATGTGGTCACTGTTTGCCGCAATGTGGCCGGGCTGTGTGAGATCCATCGTCAGATGTATCATCTGGGAAGCAATGAAAATCATCAGTATTTGGCCGTTTATTTTGGTCCCAGCGCAGTGGGCAACGCAGCAGGCGCTTTTTTAGTTACCGATGTATTATTGGAAAAGCTGAGTCCGGAACAGCGTAATGATTTGGAGCAGGGCAAGTATGAATTTTATTCCCAGGATGAGTTGATTTCTGTATTAGATAATTTCAGTGAGCTATAAGTTGGTATAATGACCAAGCAAGTAAAAAGCCGTTGCACTTGATGTTGCAGCGGCTTTTTGTATATACGGCATAGTTTATTCTGCCAAAGGATTATCCACGATGATACGGATTTCCTTGATTTGCTGTGCCAATTCTCTGTAAATCGCTTCCGTTTCCGGTGTGTATTGCACGTCGCTGGCAAAATAGAGCAGATAGGTGCAATCTTTGGTGGCAAATAAGTAGCGGTTTGCTGCGAAGCTCCATTCGCCATTTTCAGCCTGCTCCGGCGTTAGAACCTCATTGATGCGCACAATATAAAATAATACGCCGCCTTCGTTGGGAATGCCGGACCATTGCTCCATGGCTTTGCGTACTTCGGGGCAGTAGATGCGATAGTTGTCGGGCATATCAGTGGTTTCCAGCGCATATTGTCCTTTCCAGTTATCGGGCAGAAGAAAGGTGAGGCCCAAGTCGGACAGCGCAAGGTGTTCCTGTTCAATCGGTACTTCAATTATAGTTTCCGTGGAGCAGGCCAATGCGCCTGCTGTAAAGCTGGCGGCCATCAGAACGATAGCAATAGCCGCAGTGAAAAATTTTTGTATTCTTTTTGTGCGACGCACTTTGCTGTAATTAGGCGTGTACTGTGCCTGTTGAATGAATTGGTCGTCAATATTACCAATGCGGTCAGCTAGTTGTTTTGCTTTCATAGCGCAATATCCTCACTTTCTAAATAAATTTGAAGCTTTCGTCGTAACTGATAAAGCATAGATTTTACCTTGCTCTGGCTGAAACCGGTGCGTTGACAAATGTTGGCGATGGAAGCGAAATACCAGTAGCGCAGGATAAATACATTGCGTTTTTCTGGGTCCTGCTACCAGAGAAACCGATTGATGGCGGCTTCAATTCGTTTGTTTTCCAGTTCGCTTTCGATATAATCGCTGCCGGATACGCACTGGCCCAGCTCATCCAAGGAGCAGATGGCTTGTGGATTGCGTTTGGCGGCAGAAAGGTATTCATACCGTTTTAAGGCCAGGTTTCGAGTGATTCGGCCAATAAAAGCTGCAAAGTACCGGGGCTTTTCTGGCGGGATGGCTGCCCAAAGGCTCAAGTAAGTGTCGTTGACGCATTCTTCGCTGTCCTCTAAATTGGAGAGAATATTATTGGCAATATATTGGCATAGTTTGCCGTATTTTAGCGATGTTTCCTGGATAGCCTCCTCCAGTCGGGCCCAGTAAAGTTCGATGATTTTTTGATCTTCCAAATGTGGTTCCTCCTGAAAAATGTTGAAAAGTCAGAAAAACGTTTTTCATTTTATTTAGTACGATTTTTTTGCCGTTGGTTGCAAATTGTCTGTAAACTTGACAGTACTGTTATTATAAAAAAATAACTGGACCAGGGCAAGCTACAGTAAAAAAATCGTCTAGGATTATATTTACGACCATTTTTTATTTGCATAATCAAAAAAAGGTGATATGATAAAGGCAGTGAGAAAATTATGCGGGGAGGAAGAAATCATGTCGGTAAAACAGATTTCGGTATTTTTAGAAACAACAACAGATGGATTGCTGCAATTTACGAAGGTGCTGCAGGAAAATAATATTGATATTCGGGCCTTTTCCATTGCTGAAGCGCCCGACTTCAGTATCGCAAGGGTGATTGTGGATGATTTTGATCACACCACGAAAGCTTTAAAAAAAGCAGGCTATGTGATTTCCGTCACTTCGGTTTTGGGCGTTGCGATTCCTGACCGGACTGGCGGTTTGTATGAGGTGTTGAACAGTTTTATCGAAGCTGGTGTGCATGTAAAGTACACCTATGCATTTACCGGCCGGCAAAAAGGGTTGGCTTATCGGGCCTTTCGTGTCGATGATGAAGCCAAAGCCATTGCGGTATTGCAGAAAAATGAAATTTTGCTGATTGACCAAGAGGATTTGCAATGTACGGTGGACGGCGGTTGTTTGTAAGACGTTGGATTGCCAACGGTTGAGATAAATTTTTATCATAGTTTTATCATAGTAAAGTTGAGAACAGACGATAGAGGGCTTCTATCGTCTGTTTTGTATTATGAGACTTAAGTCAGTTGAGCACAGAAGGCGAGAAATAAAGAACCACCCGCTATGCGGGTGCGCGACAGAAGTTATACGAAAAAAATCACTAATCCGGTATAATGGAGTTGTTCAGGCTACCAAAATACAAAACAGGAAAGGTGATTTTTAACATGGCTAATCAATACAATAGTTTATCGCACACAAAATGGATGTGTAAGTACCATATCGTATTTACTCCAAAGTATAGACGAAAAATAATATATAATCAATATAGAGAAAGCATAAAAGAAATTATAAAAGAATTATGCCGCTATAAAGGAGTAGAGATCATAGAGGAACATATGATGCCGGATCATGTTCATTTACTGGTGAGTATTCCACCTAAAATGAGCGTATCGAGTTTTATGGGATATTTGAAAGGCAAAAGTGCGTTGAGAATCTTTGATAAACATGCAAATTTGAAATATAAGTTTGGGAATAGACATTTCTGGGCAGAAGGATATTATGTGAGTACTGTGGGGCTAAATGATGCGACCATCAAAAAATATATATAGGAACAGGAAAAACATGATATCGCATTGGACAAGTTGAGTGTTAGAGAGTATGAGGACCTTTTTAAGGGTAATAAGTAATACAAACGGGGCTGTAAAAAAGGTCTCGAAAAGAAAAATCGCTGAAGTCAGGAAACTTCAGCGATTTTTTGGTATAATTAA
>CABQBF010000157.1 GCA_902462325.1 uncultured Peptococcaceae bacterium | reverse complement strand
ACGCAGCGCCGGTAATTCTCAACGACCGCACCTATGTGCCAATCCGTTACGTGGCCGAAAAATTGGGCGCTAACGTAGAATGGATTGCCAATACCCAGCAGATTATTATTGAAAAATAATGGATGTATGCTGGCCGATTGGTTCAGAAATTTGCAGAAATAAACATTGCAAACATGCAGAAACAGCCCTGGGAACTTCCTCAGGGCTGTTTTTTGTACGCCATATAAGGCATGACAGTTTAAATCACATCGTGTTTTCTTTTAAGCAATAAGCGACATAAGCACGTAAGCATTTTATAATTCCGTTGATATAGGCTTCTTTTCTGTTTCGTGAAATTAAGTAGTTGATCTATACTTTGCTTGTAACATGGTTTGTTTCTTCTAATTCGATTATGGGGGATTCCTTTTTTAGAACCGGAAAGGACCATGTAACATAGAAAAACCTCCTGTGTATGATGATATACACAAGAGGTTCAGATATTGTCATTATATACTAGGTACATTCATAACTGTATGGCTACAATTATGAGAAATATCATCACACGACGATTTTTGACAGCGATTTTATATTTGATATTAGAAAAAACCGCTCAACCAATATGGTTTACTTACTGCTGCAGGTTGTGGTACACGTTCTGCACATCGTCGTCTTCTTCTAAGGCGTCTAACAGCTTATCCATCTGCTTCTGCAAGGATGGGTCGATAGCTGTATAGGTGGATGGCAGCATGGTAATATCGGCCTGTACGAAAGTATATTTCCCTTCTAAAGCTTCGCGGACAGCTGGGAAGTCATCTGGCGTGGTGATGATTTCAAAACCGTCTTCTTCGGCAATAAAGTCTTCTGCACCGGCTTCTAACGCAGCTTCCATCAGTTCATCTTCGCTGATGTCATCATCGGCAGCGATGAGCAGCATGCCCTTGCGTTCAAACATATAGCTTACACAGCCTGCAGTTCCCAGATTGCCGCCGTTGCGGTCCAGATAATAACGAATATTGCTGGCTGCGCGGTTTTTGTTGTCAGTCAGCATTTCAATAATCATTGCAACACCGCCAGGGCCGTATCCTTCATAGGTGATGTGTTCATAGTTGGCGCCGCCGTCTTCCCCGGTTCCTTTTTTGATGGCGCGGTTGATATTATCGTTTGGCATGTTGTCGGCTTTTGCTTTTTGAATGGCCAATTTCAGCGCTGCGTTATAGTCAGGATTTCCGCCGCCGGCACGGGCTGCTACCGTAATGGCCCGGGCATGTTTGGTGAACACGTTGGAGCGCAGAGAATCCATTTTATTTTTTTTTCCTTCAATATTGTGAATACGTCCCACAAATATCTCTCCTTTTTGATTGTGTACAAAATCTTTCAATCTCATTAATATAGCATAATCAATAGGAAATTGCAAATCAAAATTTGGGAAAAATTCATATACTAGAAATAGTTTTGCAATTCTTTTTTTCAAAAAATGACAGGTTGGTCCATATGGTATGAAGTGTGGTGCGTTGCGGTATCAATCTGTTGGAAATGGGGGAAGTTAGCGATGCAGTTTTCTATTGTGCCGGGCGCTGTTGTGCCTGCTTTTCTGATAGACGACAGGATAGAAGAGAAGGCAGATCATTTTTTGCGTAAAGCCGCATTTCTTCCAGAGCAGGGCGGAATTGGCCAGGTGCCTTTGCCGATTGTACATCAGGGGATGCTGCCAATTTGTACCGGTGTGGCTGCCGCCAATGCCCGTTCTATTTTATATTATCAGCAAACGGGAAAAATCGTTCCTTTTTCCGGCCTGTTTATTTATAAAATGAATCGCTTGTTTGACGGTTTGCCCCGCGATACGAAGGGCAGCACGTTAGAAGCGTCTATGCAGACCTTAGCGTATAAAGGCGTTTGTCCGGAACGGATGTATCCCAGCAATCAAACCAATTGTAATCAGGCTTTTCCTGTGAATGGGCAGAAATTATTGCGGCGGGCGTTGCCTTATCGAGTACAACGGTATGAACGCTGTTACTGTCTGCAGGAAGTGCTGGCTGCTTTGTCGGAGCAGCATCCGGTGGTGTTTTCTATGATTATTTATACAGATTTTTATGAAGCCAAACGTGGGGTCGTGCCGTCAAAACGGCAAGGGAACCGTATTGGCGGGCATTCTATGGTGGCTGTCAATTATGATTTGAACAGAGAGCTGGTGCAGGTGGTGCAGAGTTGGGGCAAAGCCAGCCATGGGCCCACTGACCAGGGCTATATGTATATTCCCTTTTCCTGGTTTGATTTGACCGACGATTTGACGGGGCGCAAGCTATTGATAGAAGCCTTTGCGCTGCAGGAATAACTGCGTAAAAAAGGACCGCAGGTATAAAAGCTGGCAGACCGGGCAGACTAAAAAAAGAAGATTGGCTGATAGGCTGATTTTTATTTGCAAAAGGAGGATAAAACTATGGGATTTACCATTGGACGATTCATTTTGCTTAGTCTGGCTTTGCTGATTTTTTTTGGTGTAGCAGAGCGGGTGCTGGACCGCATGCATCTTTCCGATAAAGGCGCTTTGTTGGTGTTAGCCGCTATTGTATTGGGGAGTTTCATCAATTTCACAGTATATCGTTCCGATATGCTGACTGTGCGGTTGAATGTAGGCGGAGCCTTGGTGCCTCTGGGCGTGGCTTTCTATGTGTGGCTGAAGGCAGGCAGCGGAAAAGAAAAAATTCGTTCGTTGTTAGGTGCGGTATTCACGACTGCCGCTATCTGGTTGTTAGGTCGTTTTGTGAGCGATGAATTTGCGTTACCGGTAGATATTATCTATCTGTATCCGATTATCGCCGGTTTATTGGGCTATTTATTTGGCCGTTCCCGTAAAGGCGCCTTTGTGGCGGCTGTACTGGGCGTGTTATTTTTCGATGTGACCCATGGCATTTATTTGATTTGGAACCAGGTTCCGGGGCTAGTGCATTTCGGTGGCGGCGGTATGTATGACACTGTCGTGCTGGCCGGTGTGTTGGCGGTTTGTCTGGCAGAATTGATTGGTGAAAGTCGGGAACGGTTGCAGGGCGGACCGAGCAGTGAGAACCGCGACCCCAGTGTGTTGAGAAATTTGCGGGCCGCTGGCGGTATGAAGGGAGACAAGCATCATGGATAAATGGAATAGCCGATTGAGCCGGCAGCGGGCTAATTGGACGGTGGCGCTGCTCAGCGTGATTTGTCTTTGCATTTTTACCTATATTTTTACCCAGTGGCAGCAGAACGGTACTTTTTTGCCCGTGTGGGACGCCGGCAGTCAATCCGGTGACGAACAGGTTGACGGTACCTATTTTACGCTTTACGATCAGGATACTGGCGAAGCAGTTGAATATATGAGCCGCAAGGTTTATGTTGGCGACGAGCTGTTGACGGGCGATAATAAGCATTATAAGGTCACCAAAATTGATGGACAGAATGCGTACTGCCAGCTTTTAGAAGAGCGGCAGCTGCGGGAGGTGCTGGCAGAGCTGCAAGAAGCCGCGAAAACTGTCAGTACCCAACTGGGCGCTTTTCAAGCTATCGCCATTTATTGTACCCACACCGATGAAAGCTATGTGCCAACCTCCGGCACAGAGAGTAAAAATGGCGGCGGCGACATTTTAGACGTGGCCACAGTTATGGCGACTGTGTTGGAAGAACAGGGCGTGACAGTCATTCACAGCGAAAATATTCATGACCCGCACGATGTCAACGCTTATCAGCGCTCGCGCAAAACAGCGGCAGAACTGTTGCAGGAGGCGCCTGCGGCTATGATTGATGTTCATCGGGACGGCGTTCCTGACCCGGATTATTATGCCACTGAATTTGATGGCGAGGCAGCTACCCAAATTCGTTTGGTGGTAGGCCGGCAAAATCAAAACAGTGAAGCCAATATTGAGTTTGCGGAAAAAATGAAAGCCTATTATGACGAAGTGAAACCGGGTTTAATCAAATCTATCTTTATGGCGAAAGGCAATTACAATCAGGATTTAGCGCCCCATTCGGTGTTGTTGGAGGTTGGGACCCATACCAATTCTTTAGAAGAAGCAGAAGTGGGCGCCCGGGAATTTGCCGAGGTACTGCCCCAGTTTTTAGGTTTAAAAACGGCGGCAGAAGAACAGGAACCAAATGCTACTGTACAAGAAGAACCGCAGGCGCAAACTGCTGCAGAAAAAAGCGGCGGCATGGGAAAAGCTATCCTTTGGCTTGTGGTGCTGGCGGCTGTAGGCGGTTTTGCTTTTGTATGGATTAGTCGCGGTTCGCTGAAAAAGGGTTGATATGGGTATATGGGTACTTATACAGAAGCCATCCTCTTGGGTATGACAGCCGGTTTTCTGGCGCGGCTATATATGCTGCGTACCGATTATCGCAATTATCCGTCCTATCCCCATGGATACATCATTCATCTGTCGTTGGGTGCGATTGCCGCCAGTTTGGCTGCTATTGCGCTGCCTGCTTTGCTGGAAGAAGAATATACGGCGATCACCTTCCTGGTACTATGCGCTCAGCAATTTCGCGATATCCGCAATATGGAGCGGGAAACGCTGATGAAGCTGGAAGAAAATACACTGGTGCCGCGGGGACTGGATTATATTGAAGGCATTGCGAAAGTGTTTGAATCCCGCAATTATCTGGTTATGCTGGTAGCCCTGGTGACTTCTGGCGCTACGATTTTTGGCGGACAGAAAATTGGTATCCTGGCAGGGGTTGCCATGATTTTATTTTCCCGTTTCCTGATGCGGGGCAGTTTTATTAGAGATATCGCCCGCGTAGAGGAAGGAACCTTGCATTTTGAAAAATCGCTGCTCTATATCGATGATATTGTGATTATGAATGTGGGCGATTTGGAGGCACGGGAAAAAATTTTGCAGGAAGGCGTGGCCATTGTACTGCATCCTTATGATGATGACGGGCGCTCGGTGCTGAATAATTTGGGACAGCGGCAGGCTCTGCTGCACGATATTTCTATGCTGGTTGGCAATAAGCTGGAAATTGGTGAGCAGGAATGGACGCCGGCAGCCCGTAAAAATATGGACACCGGTGCGTTGGGTATTTTTTTATTGCCCAATGAAAAGGATATTGGCTGCGTGATAGAAGCGGCGAAACGAACGCCGGTACTAGAAAGCGCTGTACAGAAGCCCTTGGCAAATACCATAGGAAGAGAGGCGTCCGATTGATGCGTGATACGATTTTGGCTGCGATTGTGACGAGGCGTTATGCCGATAAGGTGCAGGGGATGAACAGCATTTTTATTGTGGAGGATGAGGAGGAACGGCAGCGCACGGCATTGCTTTTGAGCCGTATCTTAAAGGCGATGTCCCATGATTTAGAGAATGGCGTTACCATTATTGTGCAGCATTGATGAACAGAAAAAGGGCTATCGAAGGAGGCAGAGTTGTTGCAGAAAATTTCTGCCCATGATAGTCCTTTTGTTTTACGCCAGATATTCTAAGACATGATTGGCCAGCAGCCGCAATTCAATGGGGCTGCGGTTCAATCCAATTAAACAGTTAAAATTGACGTCCATTTCTGCTGCCAATACTTCTTTGGTATCGGGCTGATACTGGATCCACAAGTAACCGGGCTTTCGTTTTCCATCGGGTACTTCGTAATAGTTGATGACTGTGCCGTTGGGCAGCGTTTCTTTTTTTTGCAGAATGACCAGTTGCTCTAATTCTGGCGGTACAGCCTGTTCAATTTGGCGCATTTTCGCAATCATTCGCGTAGAATCCATTATATCACACTCCTCGTATTATAAAGTAGTAGTGTTTATAGTCCCTCTCCAAGGACTGTGTGCTA
>CABQBF010000156.1 GCA_902462325.1 uncultured Peptococcaceae bacterium | reverse complement strand
ACCAGTTTCATTATATTCAGACTTATGATTTAAAACTTACATTGCAGCAGTATCAAACGCCGGAGCAGGCTGTCGCGGCGGTGCGGCAGCTAGAGGGCGTGTATCAGGCGGAACCGTTGGCAACCTTGGCGATAAATCTGCAGCACGAAAATCATCAAGAAATGGCAGCGCTTTATCTGTTGCCGGAGGAATCTCAGCTTTTTCATGTAATGGATATTGAGCGCAATGAATATGAGCCCCGGGCCGACGGACTGCTGCTCAATGCAACGCTGGCCGAGAAGCTGCAGCTGGAGGCTGGCGATACGGTGCAGGTCGAAAGTAACTGGCTGACGGCGGAGCCGGTGGAGGTTCCGGTATTGGCAGTTTTGGAAGAAAGTTTTGGCGGAGGCTGTTATCTGTCGCAGGCTGGCTGCCGCAGGTATTTTCAAGCGGAGTCTATGGCCAACGCAGTGATGCTGCGGGCCTTTGATACCAGCCGGGTGAAACAGCAGTTGATGGAAGCAGGACAGGTAATCGGCATGACCGACGCAGCGCAGACGCTGCAAAGCTATGAGGAAATGATGGGCAGCATGATGTTGATGATTGATTTATTTGCGTTATTGTCCATTTTGGCAGGATTTATTTTGATTTATAACGTGTTGGGCATCAGTCTGCGGGAACGGCGCAATGAATTTGGTACCTTAGCCATTCTGGGCGCTTCCGATGAAGAAATTACTCGTATGATTGGCAGCGAGCAAATCATTCATCTGATTTTGGGATTGCTGCTGGGGTTACCGTTGGTGGTGGCTTTGTGCCGGCTGATGGAAATATTGGTGGCGGAAGATATTTATACCATTCATGTAACAGTGGCGCCGGGCAGCTATGGCTTGGCGGTTTTGATTGCGGTGTTGATTGTGGCCGGTTCTACAGCGCTGTTAGTGCGGGAGCAGCTACGGTTTGAGCCAGCAGAGATTTTGCGGGAAAGGGAGTAACAGAATGAAAAAGAGAGTTGTGATTGTGGGGAGTATTCTGGTTGTGGTGCTGGCTGTTGTCGGCGTTGTGGCGCTGCAAAGCGGTCTGGATGTGGATACCGTTGCAGTAGAGTCGCAGACGGTGTGCGACACCGTCATCGAAAAAGGCGTGATGGAAACTGGTACGGCAGTGACGCAGGCGGCACAGGTAACTGGCACGGTGTTGGAGGTGTGCGTGCAGGAAAACCAGCCGGTACAAGTCGGTGATGTGTTGCTGCGCATTGACACCACTGACTTGGAGCAGGAAAAGGCAGTGCAGCAGAGCGTGCTGCAGGGCTATCAGGCTCAATTGCAGCAGGCGCAGTTGGGGACTGCTATGACAGTAGCGCCAGCCGAATATGTGGCTCAGCTACGGGAGCAGGTAGATGTTTGTCAAAACAATTACCAAACGGCAGAACGACTTTATCAAAATCAGCAAGCATTATATGATCTGGGCGGTGTTTCCGCACTGGAACTGGAAAACAGTCAAACGGCCTGGTTGCAGGCCAAAGAGCAGTTCACAGAGGCTCAATAGCGCTATGAAAACAGCAGCAAACGGTTACAGGCATTGCAGAACGCAGGCGGCAGCAACGTGGGCGAGGATTTTTACAACAGCATCATTCAACAGGCCCAGAGTGCTGTGGACAGCCAACAGCAACTCGTGCAGCAGTTGGATTTATCGTTGGTGCGCTGTACCGTAACTGCCAGCACCAATGGTATTGCGACACAGGTGCAGGCTGGCGAGCCTGTGACCGTGATTTTAGGTCAACAGAAAGCCTTAGCAGCCTTTGAAATTCTCACTTCTGAAGCGCCCTTATTGCACGTAGGCGATGCCGTTACGCTAACCTATCAACTGCGCAGCGGTGATGAAATCTTGCAGGAAACTATCGCGCAAATCTATGATTTTGCTCAACAGGGCGTGTCAGCCTTAGGTTTAGAAGAACATCGGGTAAAAGTGCTGGTGGCGGTGGAGAATGCCGCTCAGCAAAATTTGAAAGATGGCTATGAAATCTAGGGCACCTTTCAGCTTTATCAGAAAGATGAAGTGTTAGCTGTGCCCAATAGCGCGCTGTTTGAAAGCGACGGCCAGTGGTATGTGTTCCTTGTGCAAAATCAGAAAGCCGTACAAACGTCGGTGGAAATCGGCTATCAAGCTGTTGCAGTGACAGAAATTAAATCCGGTCTGCAAGCGGGCGACATCATCGTGCAAAACGCCAATACCGAAGGGTTGGCTGACGGTGTAAAAGTGCGGGGATAATAGGCAGAGAGATTGACCTGCGCACTGTCCATTGGTTTCCGTTTAAAATGGCGGCGCAAAGCAGAAAGAACGTGCAGAAGCAAAAAATCTGCGGAAAAATTTTTCTTAGGGCGGTAATCCGACATATTTCACAGGCAGAATGGAGTATCATGAACCTATATGCTTTGTGTGGATGGAGGAATGACGGTGAGAAAATCAGAAGCGACCAGATTGTCCCAGTTGGGCAATAGTTTTATAGAATTAGGCAATGCCCTGCAGAAGCTGGAGTTAGAGCACCCCAGACAGCAGACCGATATGGTGCAGGGGCTGTATAACAGGGTGTATCAGCAGGTATGCTGCTTTTGTCCCAAAGAAAGCTGGTGCTGGGATACAGAGAGCGCCTATACGCTGGAGGAACTGGGTAATGCCTGCAATCTGTTAGAAGAACAGGGCTTAAACGGTGCTTCGGTCTTTTCTACCAAATTTCAGGGTCGGTGCAGCCGCACCGGACAGTTGGCATTGGCACTTTTCAATCAAATAGAAGGGTATAGGCAGCAGGAATGCCAGCAACGGCAATTGGAGGAAACTAAAGAAAATATCGCTCATCAGTTGGTTTTGCTGGGTGAGCAGATACAAGTCATGCGCTGCGGTGATGAAAGCGTGGACGCCCATCAGGAACGGCTGTTAGTAGGACATGCCGCCAGCAAAAAAGAGCAGGTATCCGGCGATAGTTGGGGCGTGCAGGATTTACAAGACGGCCGCATGGTGCAAATCTTGTGTGACGGTATGGGCAGCGGTCAATTGGCCATGGAGCAGAGCAAGCTAGCTGTGCGGCTGTTGCAGACCTTGCTGTCTGGTGGGCTGAGCATACGACTTTCTTTAAGTATGATTAACACCGTATTGTCCTTTCAATATGGCGGTGTGCGGTTCAGCACGATGGACATCGCTTTATGGAATTTGCATACCGGAAAAATAGAATTGTATAAATACGGCGCAGCACCGTCTTTTGTCAAAAATGGCCGTAAAGTAGCCGTTTACGATGGTAGTTCACTGCCTGTGGGTATTCTGCCGCGGGTAGAAGCCTCCCAGCTAGAGCATACCATCGCCCAGGGCGATTTGCTGGTGATGATGAGCGACGGTCTGTATGAATTAAACGACTCGGGCTTTCAGTGGGAGCAGATTATTAGCTGTCTGCCCACCACCAATCCCCAATTGGCCGCCGAATATTTGCTGGCCATTGCCACCAGCCGTGCGCGCAGCAATCAGAAAAAAGCCGCCGCCCTGCACGATGGACAAGACCAACGTACCGACGATATGACAGTGCTGGTGAGCCGGTTATTTTAGGGAAAGGGCAAAAGAATATAAGAAAAAAGCTTTAGATTACATAGATATCAGAGATATTGTGTAAACTAGAGCTTTTTTCTATTTGCGGCAATTTTCTATCAAGGAATAGAAGTATTTTCGCCGGTATTAGTTTTAAGAAGATGCTTTGCTCGCTCTACGCTCAAAGCGCGTTTTTCTGCGCAAATGGTGGAGTACGGATTTTGGGGGGACGGACAAAGAAATGCAAATCCCATGAGAAGACTATCTCTTTCTCCACATTTTCTTAACATAGTCATCAAAATTTTTTTATAAAAATCCATTGACTTTATTGGCAAATCGTACTATATTTATATTGTTAGCACTCGACTTGAAAGAGTGCTAACAATTTGAAAGATTGAAAGAGGTGGAGACCATGGAAATGGATAGCCGGAAGCAAAAAATCCTGGAAGCGGTCGTGCTGGATTATATCGAAACTGCTGAGCCGGTGGGTTCCAGAACCATCTCCAAAAAATACAACCTGGGCGTCAGTTCGGCCACCATCCGCAATGAGATGGCGGATTTGGAGGAAATGGGCTTAATTGAACAGCCCCACACCTCGGCGGGCCGTGTACCTTCCGATGCAGGCTACCGCTATTATGTGGATTATTTGATGGCGCAGAGCGATATCCAGGAGGAAGCAAAGCAGATGATCAACCGGGCTATTCGGGATAAACGGCAGCAAGTCGGCGATGTGCTGCGGGATTCCATGAAGCTGTTGGCGGAGGTTACCAACTGTACCACAGTGATGATGCTGGATGAAGACAAAGGATCCACGTTGCAGCTATTGCAGCTACTGCTGGTAGAGCCGGGCAAGGCATTGATGGTGATTATCATGGAGGGCGATAAAATCGAAAATCGCTTTCTGGAAATTCCTGATACCATGACCAAGGAAGATTTGGATTTGGTTTCGATGATGATCAATCAGAATTTGCGGGGCTTAAAGGTGGACGACTGGCAGCGTAATATTCTGGAGAATATTTTTCAGAATTTGACCCGGCAGCGTCAGGTTGTTGATTGTGCGCTGGAAATGCTGTCCTCGATTTTAGATATCCAGAATAAGGACAGAAAAATTTATCTGGACGGCGGCTTGAATATGCTGTCGCAGCCAGAGTTTAAGGATGTCAACAAGGTAAAAAATCTGCTGCAGTCACTGGAACAGCAGGAAGTGCTGGCCCAACTGATGGAGGCTGACAATGAAACCGGCATTACGGTAAAAATTGGCGCCGAAACCGGGTTGGATGAAGTGAAAGATTGCAGCGTGATTGTTGCAAATTATAAGGTAAAAGGAGAAACCGTTGGTAAGGTGGGCTTGATTGGACCAACGCGAATGGATTACGCCACGGCGGTGTCCATGCTTAACGCTATGGCGCAGACGCTGGAGGAAGCCTATAAGGAGAAAGAATAGCGAGGGACATCCATGAACGAACAGCGGGAGCAAAAATTTGATTTGTTAGAAAACAACGCCAATGCGGTGCGGGCTGTGATGTCGGCGGTGGAAAGCACCATCGGCCCGAAGGGGCTGGATACCATGTTGGTGGATCAGTTTAGCAACGTGGTGATTACCAATGACGGCGTGACCATTCTCAATATGATGGAGGTCAATCATCCGGTGGCCCGCATGTTAATCCACGCCATCAATTCTCAACAGGAGGAGGTTGGTGACGGCACCACCACGGCGGCGCTGATGGCCGGTGAAATGGTCATTTACGGCTTGGAGCAGGTGAGCAAAGGCGTTCCGGTAGCTCAGGTGTTGACTGGCTTGCGTTACGGCGTCAAGGAAGCCTGCCGCTTGATGGAGCAGGAGGCCATACAGATTGGCAGTATGGATACGGGCCAGTTGTATAATATCGCTTATGTGGCCGGCAGAGAGGATGCGTCAATTGCCCGTTTAATTATGGAAGGGGCTCAGCTCATCGGACAGGAAAAGCTGCTGGAGCCGGGGTTCCGGTTTTCTCAGCGGGTGCGGGCCGTGGAAGGCGCCGAAAGTGAAGTGTTAAACGGCGTACTCGTCAGCAAAGAACGGCTGACGCGGCAGATGCCGTTGGAGTTGCAGGGCCAAATCAAGCTGCTGGTGCTGGATGACGCGCTGGAGCAAGAGGAATTGGAGCAGGGTGCTTTGGCAACCGAGAGTGGCTTTCAGCAATATCTGGTCTTAAAAGAGGAATTCCGCGCCAATATTCAGAAGCTGATAGAGGCCGGTGTGCAAGCTGTGTTTGTAGACCGGGGCGTGGAT
>CABQBF010000155.1 GCA_902462325.1 uncultured Peptococcaceae bacterium | reverse complement strand
AATCTGCACCGTTTCCATTTCCATATAGCCGCCTTCCCCAATTTCCACAATGGTCTGCGGATTCATAATCCGTCCGCCGTCGCCGCTGCCGCAGCCGTAATGTTTTTCCACATATTTGACACGAGCGCCTTTTTCAAGGAAGAAGCTGTGAATGCCGTCATGCTGGCTGTCCTCATGGCCGCAGTTGTCAATGCCGCAACCGGCAATAATGGTGACATCAGCGCCAGCCCCGATATGAAAATCGTTGTAAACCAGCTCCTGAATACCGCTCTGGCTCATCACCACCGGAATATAGATGGTTTCCTCTCTAGTACCGGGCTCTACATAAATGTCGATGCCCTGCACATCGTTTTTGCCTACAATTTTTACATGCTCCGAGCTTTGCCGCTGGGCGGTAGCCCCGTTGGCGCGGATATTAAAGGCGCCGGCCGGTAATTCTTTTAACCCGGCGATTTCCAGCAGCAAATGCTTCTGGGCGTCGTCTATGCCGCCGGATTGCTGTTTGGCCGCCAAACCGCTGGTACCGGCCAAATTGAAAGATAAATGTTCCTGACTCATGCCTGTTCGCACCCCCGTCCTGCTTTGCAGCATGGTTTCTGATTTAATAATTGGGGCAGAATTTTTTCCGCCGCGTCCTCTGCCGCTACCCGTCCGCCTTCGATAACCACAATGCGGTCGGCAATTTTCAGCAGCCGTTCCTGATGGGAGATAATCACAATCGACTGCTGCTGATTTTTCTGCAAATCTTCAAAGACCTGAATTAAATTCTGGAAGCTCCACAAATCAATACCAGCCTCCGGTTCATCAAACACAGCCAGTTTTACCCGGCGGGCCAAAATGGTGGCAATTTCAATGCGCTTCAGTTCCCCGCCCGATAAGCTGGCGTCCACCATGCGGTCCACATATTCCCGGGCGCATAAGCCCACCTGACTCAAATAATCGCAGGCCTGGGCGATGGTTAAATCGCCGCCGGCAGCCAGCTTCAGCAATTCAAACACCGAAATGCCCTTAAACCGCACCGGCTGCTGAAAGGCGTAGCCCAAACCCAGCTTGGCTCGCTCGGTAATATTCAAATTTGTAATGTCCTGACCGTTCCAGATAATTTGTCCGCTATCCGGCTGTTCAATCCCGGCAATCACCCGCGCCAATGTAGATTTGCCGCCGCCGTTGGGCCCGGTGATGGCCAGCAGTTGTCCGTCTGGCACCACCAAATCTACATTGTGCAGAATTGTTTTTTGGTCGGCTGAAAAAGTGATTTGTTTCAATTCCAGCATAATACATACCTCCATCAATCGCTATAATTGTTTGTCGTATTATTATCCCTCTTTTTTCCTGTCAAGTCAATAGACTGTCCCGCTTCATTCCACACGGTTTCCTGCAAGGGCTTGCGCATCGCGCTGTGCTGCGCGGCCGGTTTTGCCGGTTCTGCGCCGTAGCCCAGCGCCAAAATGTTGACCGGCTCCCACTGCTCCGGCAAGGCAAATTGCTTGCGCAGCTCCACCTGATCAAACCAGCACACCCACACGCTGGCTAAGCCTAATTCGGTGGCTTGCAGCATCATATGGTCTGTCACAATAGAAGCGTCAATGTCGGTCAGCTTTTTGCCGTCCTGCGGCCGCGTCCAGGTTTTGGTGATATCGGCGCAGACGATGACAGCCAGCGGCGCGCCGTAAATGTTGGCCGCTTTCCCCAGCTTTTGCAAGCCTTCCGGCTGCTGCACCACCACCAACCGCTGGGGCTGCAAATTGCCGCCGGTGGGAGCCATTCTGCCCGCTTCCAAAATTTTTGCCAGCTTAGCTTCTTCCACCGGCTGGCTGGTATAACTGCGCACTGCATATCGTGTGTTCACCAATTCTAAAAAATCCATCCTGCAAAACTCCTTTATCTGTTGTTATATGGCTGGATATATCCATTGACAGTAATTTTCAAGTGGAGCGGCCTTCTCACTTCTGCTATCATTTTAGCACTGCTTTTCGTTTTTGCAAGCATGCACTTTTAAGTAAGATACTACCCAAAAAGATACTGTGCCGGAAACTCTTGAAAGCCTGTCCAGGGAAAAGCTCGTCAAGCAGCAACTTCTCGCCTGCGCTTTGTATTTCTCTATACAGGTCATGGAAATTCGTCTTTTCTCTTTAAAGAACTGCGACTGATTAACAGCTGTTTTTTATAATCATAAAGGACGGCAGCACGCCTTGCTGTCGCCCCTTATGATTATGTGAGTCCATGTTCCTCTTTTCATTGTGCTATCGATTCTCCAAAATCCAAACTGTCGCGAAGAAACGCATATTCCTCATTGCTTGCTAGCTCATCGGTGATTGTTTTGGCCAGTTTACTTGAAAAAAATGTAGAACCGCTGCCATTTGCATTACGATATAACCGGTAATCTTGCGGATTCCATTCTTTTTTCATGGCAGGCAACATTTTTTGAAGAATAGACAGGCTTTTTTCCTTATCTTTTTTTACTAAGGCAAGCTGCAAATGAGCGTTGCAGCACATCCACTCTGGAAAACAAAACTGTCGGGTAACGGCTGCATACCTATCTGCAAAAAAGTCGGCATCCTTTTCCCGTTTTTCCAGCAATGCTATTTCCAGCATATTTACTAACGTTCTTGGACGGTCTGATCGACTTCATGAACAAAATTTTCAATCTCTATCTCTGTCAAATCATCATGGAAAGACAGTAACGTGTTTAAGTCAATTTTGAGCAAACGGGCTAAAGCCGGCAAAAGGGTTATGTCGGGGTAAGTGCTGCCTTTCTCCCACTTGTTTACAGTCGGTGCAGATACACCCAAAAAATCTGCAATTTGCTCCTGCGTGAAAGATAATGCTTTCCGCTTTTCCCGGATAATCTGGTTGATTTTCATGGCAAGCCTCCTTTGTACTTCTGCCCTTATGATAGCAGAACAGGCTTTGCGGAACAAGAACGCTGTTGTTAAATTGCTGATTGAAAAAATGAACCAAAAGTTAAAGTCGGTACTTATGAAGCCGTGATTTTAAAGCCTCAAAATTTATTCTTTCTTCCATGTTAAGAAAATTCCAATGATTGCACCAATAAGGATAATCGGTGCGACTCTGACAAACAGCCATTCAAATGCGTGAAACGCTACTCCGAGAACGGCGGTTTCGGGATTCCCAAAATCCCAGCCCAAATAAGGACTTTCTAAGGCAAATAAGACTGCAAAAATTGCTACTATGGCTACGCACCATGAGATAAGAAGCCCATGTAGAATTCTTTTTCTTGTGGTTTTTCTTTGTGCCAGTTGCAAGTTTATCACCTCCAGTTTTGCAGAAATCGCCTTTAAGTCATCCACTTCCGACTCCATGACGTTTTCTCCCAGCAACGTACTCACCGGTGTTTCAAGCACTTCCGATTAGAAATTGTCTGTCGCACAACATTCAGCTTGACAGCAAGCTCTTGTTGCGAAAGTCCTTTTGATTTTCTGATTGCTCTCATATTTTCGTTGCGTATTCGGGACACCCTCCTTTCTTTCAGTTGTTACCATTATTGTAAGCAGAACTGCCCGTTGCCACAAGCAACGCATATTAACATTTTTAGAAAACGGCAATGTTTGTTCTGTTAGTATTGAAATTCTATCGTGTTATTATGAACTTCTTCATTCAATTTCTCCCATGCCACGGAATGCTAGGCTGCCTCTACCAAATTCCTGTGTGTTACGTTATGGCGCATGAATCTGTTGTTATGCCACCTGCTGCATGGTTGGAATCTATTCGTTGATAGCAAATTACAAGTTGAGCGGCCTTCTCACTTGTGCTATAATTTTAGCGTTGCTTTTCTTTTTGCAGGAATACACGTTTCAGTAAGATACTACCCAAAAAGATACTGTAAAGGAGCTGTTCCCATGCTGCATAAAACCTGTCCCAACAGCTTTCACTGTCCGGTGGAAGCCACGCTGCAATTAATCGGCGGGAAATACAAAACCCTCATTCTCTGGCATCTCATTGATCAAACATTACGCTTCAACGAGCTGCAGAAGCTGTTACCCCAAGCCACGCCTAAAATGCTGACCCAACAGCTGCGGGAGCTGGAAACCGACGGTCTGATTATCCGCACGGTGTATCCGGTGGTACCGCCTAAAGTGGAATACCGGCTTTCCGATTTCGGCGCTACCATCATCCCCGTGCTGCAAGCTATGTGCGATTGGGGCGACGCCTATCTCATGCAGCAGCAGGGCGCAGTCTGCCCACAACATAGGTGAAGCGATGTCAGATAAAAATCCCATTATATATGTGAAGCAGCTAAAAATAATCATATACTTGACTTTTTTTAAATTTTGCGTAAGCTAGAAATATAGAGTAGTTATCTTTTAAGTATTAAATTCGCATTTTATTAAGCTACTTCGTTTTACCATAAAAATATAACCTTAAAAAATATGTATCTACAATTTTTTAAGTTCCTATTACCAAAAGCTGAGGTGGTATTGTATGGATCTTAGGCAACTAGAATATTTTACTGAAATTGTCCGATGCAAGTCCCTAAACAAAGCGGCAAAAAATCTATTCATTTCTCAAACAGCTTTAACGAAATCTATGAATGTATTGGAAGAAGAGTTGGGATTAAAACTTCTTAACCGTTCTCGTCAAGGAGTTACTGTTACAGAAGTGGGAGAACAAATTTACCAAGATGCCTTACAAATTATCGCAACCCGTAAACATTGGAATGTGTTTCAACATACTCCTGTTTTTACAGAAGTACAAATCGCAATTACACCCAATGCTTATTCTACTTTTATTAATGTCGTTATATCTGATATATTAGCAACAAACAATTACATCACCGTTATCCCTCTGGAAACTTTTGCAGCAGATATGCAGGAAACCATGTATCATTCTGCTGTTCGTTTAGGTATTACCTTTAGCCATAATACATCTGATTTATTTCCCGATGAAGAAATTGAAAAAAAAGGACTAAAAAAAACGCCTATTTTTCATGACTATTATCGCGTTTATGTTGGAGCTGATCATCCATGGGCCAAGCAACAATCTGTCCACATCAGCCAACTAAAAGAATGCAAAGGGGTACTGATGGAACAAGAAGAATATTTGAATGATTTTTTATTTCAATATATTTCTAAAGAAAATTGTTGCATCACCAACAATTATCGAATTCATTTCTTTATGGCCTTATTGCATGATTATTTTACAATTTGGCCCAGTATGGTAGCACAGTACAACCGGTTTCCTGTAACCGGCGAAATCATCACACTACCAATCAGTGGCATTGATGAAAATCTACTACGATTAGATTATTATCTGCTCCATCCACCTGAAATAACATGTTCTGATGAAGAACGATTACTCATAAATAAAATTATCACATCCTGTAAAAATATCTCACCAAATCATTTTAACGATATTATCAAACCATATGTAAAAAACACCATACTATAACCCCCTATTATTTCTATAGCTCTTAGCAGTCATCGTCACATGCTAAGAGCTTTTTTATCTAAAATAAAGCACCCCATAAGAAGTCTTTATTTTTTATGTATTTTCTTTTACAACAAATATATGAAACTTACTCATATCATCCACTCTTTTGGATATTATGCAAAAGAAAAATTTATTGTTATAATAAACGCATCAAGAGAGGATGATGTGACCAGAAAAATATAATACGTATATTTACGAAAAGGAATTTCATTGACGCTTAGGCTATTGGATATTTCTAATTAGCATTTTTATAAAATGGAAATGTTTATAAATTTCTTTCACATTACAATATTAAAAATCTATTATTACTCTCTCTTGATAATAAGTTTCTAAACCTTTTCAACTATTGAACTGTTAATAGCAATATGTAGTCCTCTCAGAAAGACTAACTATTAAAAGTCAAGTCCTAAAATGAAATTTTTTGAATGAATTGCA
>CABQBF010000154.1 GCA_902462325.1 uncultured Peptococcaceae bacterium | reverse complement strand
CTGAGCGGCGCGCTATGCGGTTTAACTGGTATTATTCAGGCCTCTGCTGTCAACAATGAGTTGTCCTCCACGTTGGCCAACGGCATCGGGTATACGGCGATTATTACGACCTGGCTGTCGGGCTTGAGCGCACCGGTGATTGTTCTGGTATGTACGTTATTCGCAGCATTGACGCAGGGCGCTTCTTATATTCAGACGGCTTTCGGTATTCCGGCGGCGGCAGCTTCTGTCTTGCAGGCGCTGATTTTGTTTTTTGTGCTGGGCAGCGACTTCTTTACCAAATATAAATTTGTCTGGCAAAAACAAACGCACAATGTAAAGGAGGAACAATAAATGGATTGGTGGATTTCCTTTTTTTCGGCGGCTGTTGTTGCCGGTACGCCGCTGCTGTTTGCCACGTTAGGCGGAATTTTTAGTGAGCGGGCCGGACATACCAATTTGGGTGTGGAAGGCATGATGATTATGGGCGCTGTAATCGGCTTCTCGGTGGCATTGCACACTTCCAATGCTCTGCTAGCTATGGCTATGGCTGCCATTGCAGGCGCTGCAGGCGCGCTGATTTATGCGTTGCTGACGGTGACGCTGCGGGCCAATCAGGTTGTAACAGGGCTGACGTTGACCATTTTTGGCACTGGCTTTGCTAATTTTGTGGGCCAGTCTATGGTGGGGCAGTCCACACCGGCTGCGGTAAAAACCTTTTTCAGCAGCATTTCGATTCCGCTGCTGAGCAAAATTCCAGTGCTGGGACCGGTCTTTTTCCAGAAGGATATTTTTATCTATGTGGGCTATGGACTGGTGATTTTGTCCGGCTTGTATCTGTATAAAACGCAGATTGGTTTAAATTTGCGAGCGATTGGGGAAAATCCGGCGGCTGCCGATGCGGCCAGCGTACCGGTTACGTTGTATAAGTATCTGCACCTTTTATGGGGTGGTGCTTTATGTGGTTTGGGCGGCGCTTATCTATCGCTGGTGTATGTGCAGTCTTGGCAGACCAGCATTACGGCTGGTATGGGCTGGATTGCGGTGGCGTTGGTCATCTTCTCCACATGGAATCCGTATAAAGTATTTCTTTCTGCCTATTTATTCGGCGGCTTGAGTATTTTGGGTTTTCGGCTGCAAAGCGCCGGCATTCATATTTCACAGCACTTGCTGGACATGGCGCCCTATGTGGTGACTATTGTGGTGCTGGTGGCGCTTTCTATGGACGAGCGCAAAAGCGCTGGACCGAAAAGCTTGGGTACCCCTTATTTTCGGGAAGAACGGTAATAGGTATAAAACATCGCAGGTCTGTGGCCTGCGATGTCTTTTTATACTTCAGTGTTGGGGTCTTCTGGTAAAATGGTGGTGGATAAGGCTGCCGCCATACAGATTGCCGCCAAAATCCACATTACAGTGTCAACGCCGTACTTATCACCAACAATCCCCAGCAAGGGCGATACTACACCGCCGAAGGAGGAAGCTAACCCCATGGTGATACCGCTGGCTAAACCGATGTGATTGGGCAGCAGTTTTTGTCCCAACACTACAGATGGACTGTAGGCTAAATTCAGTGCAACGGCGGCGGGCACCAACAAGATAGCAGATAATAGCAGGGAACGGCTATAGGCAATGAGCAGCATGCAGGGTACCAGCGCCAGCAGGCCAATGCGAATGACTTTGCGGAAGCCCAGTCGGTCGGCAACGCGCCCGCCAAACAAAGTGGCAAGCGCGCCGGAAATGGCGATAATGGTAGTGCTTAGTCCGGATATTTCCTCCGACTGCAATAATACTGACAGCCAGAACAGTGGAATAAAGGAATTCATGGTTGCCATAATGGCAGAGCGTAATACTGTCATTCCTGATAAACGCAGAAAGCCGTTCCAGTCATCTTTTTGCCCTTTGCTAAGCGCCGCTGCAACTTGTTGCTGCCCCTCCTCGGCGAACTGCAAAAAACGATTGTTCAGCAGTAAAAGCCATAGTGCAACTGGAACGGTGGGCAACAGCAGGATGGCTGTGCCTGCCATACCAAACCGGCTGATGGCAAATACAACGAGTACAGGTCCGACAAAGCCAGCCAAATTACCACCGAAGGAAAAGTTGCTGACGCCCTTACCCTTGGATTTTCCGGACACAAAGTTGGCCAACCGTCCTGCGTCGGGATGATAAATGGCAGAGCCGACGCTGCTGATGGAAACCGCCACAAGCATAGCATAGTAATTATTCAAAAAGCCTAGGCTGGAAATACCCAGTCCGGCCAGAAAAACGCCTAACGCCATCAGCCAAGGACGGTTTTTGTGGTCGGCCATGGCGCCTAGTATCGGCTGGGTGATAGCGCTAAATAGGCTCATGGCAAACATCAGTCCGGCAGCTGCAGTATAGGACATGCCTTTTTGTGTGACCAAGAAGGGTAGCATGGCCGAAAGGGAGAAAACGCATAAATCGGCGCATAAATGGCCCAACATCATAATGTAGCTGTAAGCTTCTTTTTTTAATTGCATCGTGCATTCCTCAAATCTGACAGAATAATCATGCCATTCATTTTATCATATTTGAACAATTTTTTCAATTGCCTTGCGCTGTAAAATGGAACTGCTCGGAGAGATATATTAAAGAAAAGATTTTTGACCGAGTCTTGCAGAGATAACAGAATTTTTATATAATAAAGGAACAAATGTTTTGAAATACTTTAGAAAAAAGTAGGTGTTAGGATGTTTCTCAATGTGAGCGGACGGACCGATATTGCCGCCTATTATTCGGATTGGCTGATGCATCGCATCCGGGAAGGCTACGTGCTGTCCCGCAATCCGTTATTTCCCAACAAGGTGTATCGCTATCGGTTGACGCCTGATGTAGTGGACTGTATCATTTTTTGTACCAAAAATCCGGCGCCTATGCTGCCCCATTTACAGGAACTGAAAGCGCGGGGCTTTGCGGTGTTTTTTTATGTGACCATTACCAGCTATGGGCAGGACATAGAGTCTCGGGTACCAGAATATCATCAGGTCATGGAAACCTTTCAGCAGCTTTCCCGTTTGGTGGGGAAGGACAATCTGTGTTGGCGTTATGACCCAATTTTAGTCACAGAAACTTACTCTGTAGAGCATCATTTGCGCTGTTTTGCCGAAATGACGGCGGCGCTGGCACCCTACACCAATTTTTGTGTTTTCAGCTTTGTACAGTTATATCAAAAGTTAGCTGTTACCTTTCCCCAATTGCGGGCCGTATCTGCTGTAGATAAAAAAATGCTTTTGACCGGTATGGGACAAATTGCCCGCCAATACGGCATAAGCCTGCAGAACTGTGGCGACGGCAATGATTATACCGCCTATGGCGTCCGGCAATCGGGCTGTATTACGGTGCCAATTATGGAAAAGGCTCTTGGACGAGAACTGAAACCGTTGCGGCCCAAGCCTTCCCGCAACGGCTGCGGTTGTTTGCCCAATCACGACATTGGCGCTTATGATACTTGTCCCAACGGCTGCCGCTATTGCTATGCCACAAAAGACCATGCCTTAGCGCTGCGCAATTATCAGCGGCATAATCCCCAATCACCTTTACTGCTGGGCCAACTGCAACCGGAAGATGAGATTATCGACGCCCGACAAGAGCGCTTCGTGAAGCCGGTGCAGCAGTTGGCTTTGGAGTGGTAGACAGTCTACCACTCCAACTTTCCCTTTAAGTTGTATTTCCCTAATTTTAATAATGTTAGAAAAATAGTTATCATCCAAATTATAAAATAATTTGACGATGATTTTGCTTCGTGTTACGATGAATTTAAACAATGCTAATAGGTATATAGGATGATAAATAAAAGAGAGTGATAGGTATGGAGGAAGAAAAGACGGGGAGAACGGTTTTGATGTGTATGCAGCATCTCTCTAAAACATTTTTGTTAGGGGAAACGGAGGTACAAGCACTACGGGATGTGTCCTTTGAAATTTATCAAGGGGAAGTGATTGTTATTTTAGGCCCCAGTGGTTCGGGCAAGAGTACTATTCTGAATATTATTGGCGGCTTGGAGACGGCGACTTCCGGTCAGGTGTTTTAACAGCAGACAGCTTTACATGAGGCCAATCGCAAGCAACTGACCAAATACTGTCGTGATCATGTAGGATTTATTTTTCAGTTTTATAATCTCATTCCCAATTTGAATGCCTTGGAGAATGTGGCCATTGTTTCCGAGATGGCCGCTGTGCCTTTAGACCCGCTGGAAATGCTGCGGTTGGTGGGCTTGGAGGATAGAGCCTTGCATTATCCCGGCAAATTATCGGGCGGACAGCAGCAGCGAGTGGCAATCGCCCGGGCCATCTGCAAAAATCCTGATTTTTTGCTGTGCGACGAGCCCACCGGCGCGTTGGATACCCAAACTGGCGTGCAGGTGCTGACACTTTTGCGGCAATTTAACCGCCAATATGGCAAGACTGTGGTGATTATTACCCATAATACGGCCATTGCTCAAATCGCCGATCGGGTTTTTTATTTTCGCGATGGAAAAATCAGCAGCATTGCCGAAAATCCGCAGCCGTTAGCGCCGGAGGAGGTTGGCTGGTAATGAAGTATTATCTGAAAAATATTTTTCGTACCTTCTGGCGCAACAAAGCTTCTTATTTTGGCAGCATCTGCATCATTGCGCTGGGCATTTTTGTCTATATTGCCATGATTGATGTGCTATATAATCTGGATGACCAACTGCAGCGGTACTACGAAGAAAATCAATTTGCCCAAGTATTTGCCACGGTCAGCCAGATGCCCGTGCAGGATTTGCAGCAGTTGGAGCAGATTGCAGGCATCGCAGCAGCCGATGGACGGTTAAGCGGCGATTTGCGGCTGCTGCTGCCAGGCCAGGAAAAAATCATATCATTGCATGTGCTGGGCTATCAACCGGAAACGACGCTCAATCGGATTACGCTGCTACAGGAGAGCGGAACTGTCGATGACGAGATGCTGTTCATTGGCGAGAAAATGTGCGAGGTGTACCAGTTTACGCCGCAGCAAAGTCTTACGCTGCTGACTGGCGACGGACAGGAAACCTTTCTCTTTGGCGGGCAAGCCAGAGAGCCCGAATATATTTATACGTTGCCAACGGACGGCATGTTGCCTGATGGAAGTGTGTATGATATGGCAGCGATGTCGCAGCAGACATTGGAACGCTTGCTGCACAAAGAAAATTTGGTGACGGAACTGGGCTTTTTGCTGCAGCCCGGATATACTTTTTCCGATGTAGAAGCGCAGTTGGAGGCCGCCTTGGAGCCTTATGGACTGCAATCGTTGACGGACAGAGAAAACCAGCCCAGCTATAATATGCTGCAGTCCGAATATAGCCAACTCAAAACCATCGGGACGGTGCTGCCGGCTATCTTTATGCTGATTTCTGTGTTTATGCTTTATATTGTGCTGCGCAAGATGATTTTTCAGGAGCGAGGACGCATCGGTACCATGAAAGCCTTTGGGTTTTCTGATGGTGAGTTAATTAGCGCTTATTTAAAGCAGAGCTTTCTGACCGGCGTGCTGGGCGCTTTGCTGGGCAGTGTATTGGCGATTCCTTTTGGTATCTTTATGTATGAAATGTATCTGGATTATTTTTCACTGCCTGGCGCAGGCTATCATAATTATATTTCTACGCGGTTGATTGGCTTGTTCATCGGCACAGCTACCAGCATGATTGCCACTTATCTGGGCGTGCGGGAAATTTTGAAAATTCTGCCGGCAGAGGCTATGCGGCCAGCGGAGCCGCCCAGCAAAAAGCAACTGCATCTCGGAGGCTGGCTGAGCGGTCATTTGGGGCCGCAGCAGAAAATGGCGCTGCAAACCGTTTATCAAAACAAAATGCGCAGTGTCGTCATTGCGCTGGCTATTGCATTTCCCTTTGCCATGGTAGCGGTGCTGTCCTCCTTTGATACCATTGCCGAGCGGATGTATTATGACCAGTTT
>CABQBF010000153.1 GCA_902462325.1 uncultured Peptococcaceae bacterium | reverse complement strand
AAATTTCTTTTTATTTTTTCTATTACCTGCTTGACTTTTTATAGTTGGTCTTTCTTATCTAACAAGTTCTATATCAAAAACATTTCTTTCGCAGTGGTTTATAATAATTCTTTTTGAAATCACGTACCGACCCAAAGAACTCCTTTTCCGAACGGGAAAAAGAATTCATTTCTGCTTTTAGTGAGAGTAGTTCTATCGTACAAATTAAATCAGCAACTTGAAAAAGCTTGTACTGCACAGGCTGTACTTTTCTAAACTCTACATGAGAGAAAAGTGTATGAAAAACAGCTGTTACTATTTTCGTAAGCTCTATTTGTCCGTTATCATAATAGACAATGATGCGCTCAAATTTTTTAAAATATTGCAAATGTTTACACAACACATCAGCAATTGCTCTGGATAATTTTGCATTCATAGAAATAATATCCACACATTCTGCTTTGTTAATTTTTACACAGACATAATTTATTTCAAGTTTTCTTGCGAAATGAAATAACGCATTGAACAATTTTTTACGGTCCTCCATGCGATCATAACAATAAACAGATTCTCGCCGAATCAATGGGCCAGTATGAATTGCATGCTGCAAATAGCCAAGGTTCTGTAAATGTTCTTCTAAAGCGGTTATGTTTTTCGCAATATCAATACGCTGTTCATGCAACACCATAGTCACGAAATAAAATGGCGCATGACGTTGATACTCTCCAAAATCACCCGATTCATCAATAAAAATGCTCAATACGTTTTCTGCCATAATACTCCGCCTTTACATGCATTCAATATAAAAAAGGCGGGGAAATTCCCCGCCACTCGGTGGACCAGGGCCTTACGGCCAGCCCAATGATGACACCGCATCATTATTGTATGTTTATTATAAACGCTTTATGCAAACTTGTCAATTCTTTTTACAATGTTTACCAAAACAAGCGCTATCCTTTTTGCAAATGAAAAAGATTCCTGAAATCTCCCGCTTTCGCCTTGTTTCCTGCCTGCAATTCAGGTACAATAAACTAAGATTTAGAAATCGTTTAGTTTTACGTGATAGATGATACATCAGGAGGTTTTCAGATGGAATACGGATTTGTAAAGGTAGCGGCTGCAACGCCGGAAATTCGGGTAGCAGACTGTGCCTTTAATACAGAGAATGTGTTGAAATTATGGCGGCAGGCTGATGGACAGGGCTGCCAGCTGGTGGTGTTTCCCGAGCTGGTATTGACCGGCTATACCTGCAGTGATTTATTTTTGCAGCCGGTATTGCTGGACGGCTGTTTGACCGGTTTGAAAAAATTGCTGGAAGTCAGCCGCCATCTGCAATCGGTGGCAGTGGTGGGCGCACCGCTCATCCATCAGGGTAAACTATTCAACTGCGCTGTGGTGCTGCAAAAGGGAGAAGTGCTGGGCATTGTACCCAAAACGTCCCTGCCTACCTACGGCGAATTTTATGAGCAGCGCCATTTTAAAGCAGCGCCGCCCAATACCGTTGTTTACAGCGACGCATTGGCCGCCATCGGTTTAGAGGACGCTGCGCCCTTTGGCACCCAGCAGCTTTTTACCTGTGACGGACAGAAGGAATTCGCTTTTGCTGTAGAAATCTGCGAAGATTTATGGTCGCCGCTGCCGCCATCCACCCAGCACGCTATGGCTGGCGCAACGGTATTGGTCAATTTATCGGCCAGCAATGAATTAATCGGCAAAGCCGACTACCGCCGTCAGCTCGTAACCGGACAATCGGCCCGCCTGCTCTGCGGCTATGTATACGCCAACGCAGGCTACGGTGAATCTACCACCGACGTAGTATTTTCCGGCCATAACATCATTGCCGAAAATGGCGTAATTTTGGCAGAAAGCCAGCTATTTGACACCGGACTAACCATCAGTGAAATCGACGTGCAGAAAATGGCCCAGGAACGGCGCAAACTGAACACCTTCCCGCTGCGCGAATATGCCGGCTACTATCATATTCCGTTTACATCGTCCAAACTGACGACCACGCTGACCCGTTCCGTTGACCCCATGCCCTTTGTGCCTGCCGATAAGGAGCACCGGGCAGAGCGCTGCGAGTTAATATTGTCTATTCAGGCACAGGGACTGAAAAAACGGCTGGTGCATTCCTGGTCTAAAACGGCGGTAATCGGCATTTCCGGCGGCTTAGACTCTACCCTGGCCCTGTTGGTTGCCGCCCGTGCCATGGATTTGTTGAATCGCCCCCGCACCGATATTGTGGCCGTTACCATGCCCTGCTTTGGCACCACTTCCCGCACCCGCTCCAACGCTGAGCTGTTGTGTCAGGAATTGGGCGTAACCTTCCGCACTGTGGACATTGGCAACACCGTCAAAGCCCATTTTGCCGATATCGGCCACGATTTCGACGACCACAGCGTTACTTTTGAAAACGGACAGGCCCGGGAACGCACCCAGGTGCTGATGGATATTGCCAACCAGACCAGCGGTATGGTAGTGGGCACCGGTGATTTATCCGAATTGGCTTTGGGCTGGGCTACCTACAACGGCGACCACATGTCTATGTACGGCGTTAATGCCTCTATTCCCAAAACACTGGTACGACATATTGTCCGTTATGTAGCCGACACCACCGACAACGAAAAGCTGTGCGCCACGCTGCTGGACATCTTAGACACACCGGTCAGCCCCGAACTGCTGCCGGCCAAAGACGGGGAAATTGCGCAAAAAACCGAGGACTTAGTAGGCCCCTACGAGCTGCACGATTTCTTTTTGTACTATGCTGTGCGCTGGGCCTTTTCGCCGAAAAAAATCTATTATCTGGCCCAGAAAGCCTTTGCCGGACAATACGACGACGCCACCATTTTGCATTGGCTGCGTACCTTCTTCCGCCGTTTCTTCAATCAGCAGTTCAAACGCTCCTGTTTGCCCGACGGCCCTAAAGTTGGCTCGGTAGCCCTATCGCCCCGCGGTGACTGGCGTATGCCCAGCGACGCCGTATCGGCCTTGTGGCTGGCTGAAATTGATGAGCTAAAGGCATAAAAAGTAGAATCCCGATAGACCGGCGCTCATGTTAAATAGAGTGCCGGTTTTGAAGGAGTTATTCCCCCAAAGGAACAAAATCATGCAGTCAGAATTTTATGCATATTTCCTGTTTTTTAATTGATTTACTGTATATTAACAAATGGCCTGCTGATAACAAATTGCTACCCTTTTACGACTTATAGATTATTTGCTGTTTATTTTCTGGCATGGATAACTTGTTTGTCTTCTCATTACGAATCTCATTTCATGACAGCTTGTATAAAGAATTGTTTGCACATTATATTCGTACCTTCTTGTTTTTTTGACAAAATTCATATAATATTATATTGTTAAAATTTATTCCAATTTAATAAAAAGGAGTGGTAAAATAGCTTATTGTAAGAATTGCGGCGTTCAAATTGATGATAAGGCTGTAATTTGTCCCAGTTGCGGTGTATCACAAATATCGACACCACCAATTGTTGATAATGGAGGAATTGGTTGGGGACTTTTAGGTTGCTGTATTCCCATTGTAGGTTTAATTTTATTCTTGGTTTGGAAGGATAGTAAACCCAAAACGGCTAAAGCTGCTGGCATTGGAGCGTTGGTTTCAGTAGCGATTGGAATTCTTTGGTACGCTTTTGTTTTAGTTGTCGGCATTGGCACTGCAACGCTTTCATAGTATGAAACTCTGGCTCTATAAATGGTTGCCAATCATATTCGGATGTCATTGTAAAGACAATCGCTCGTTTCATTATAAAGGCAACAAATTTCCACTTTGTGCGCGCTGCACTGGAGAATTATTGGGGATTCTCTGCTTATGTGCTACTTTTATTTTTTTTCATCCTAGTGCATATGTGTCTATTTTATTATTGATTCCCTTAATTTTAGACGGCGGAATGCAAGCCCTTACATCTTATGAAAGTACAAATAAACGACGTTTTCTTACAGGAATGCTTTTTGGCTACGCGCTTAGCAATTTATTTTTTCTTTCTACAGGATATGTCTTCCAATACGGCTATACATTGGTTGGATAGATACTAGGGAACAATAGTTACCATACTAAACAAACTTAACATGTTCTTCCTATGCACTAATTAAAAATGCAAACAAAGACTGCCGCATAACGGTCATTTTCCGTTACGCGGCAGTCCTTTTTATTTCTGTGATTCACACAATTCTGTCTATTTACAATATAATGGGCTTCACCTTGATATGCTGCAAATATTTGCTGCCCATATCCACCTGACTGTAGCCAATCTGCACCAGCCAATCCACCGCTTTATGCAGAATCATAACAGTCATGCCTACACCGGCGCCAAATTCCTGATAGATGGCATTTTTGTGTTCTTCTGATAATGACACAATTTCTCCCATTTGTCCCAGCGGCAAATCCTTTAATGTTACTACATCCTGCATAAATAACACCCCTTATAATTCTTTGCTATATTTTGTCATTCTGTTTCTTTTGTTGTTCGTTTCCGCGCCCCGCACACGCCCGAAGCGCGGATATCCAGATAGAAATAGCGAAGCCGTTTTCTTCTGAAAGAACCATACCACTTTTAGGCTTCCGGTTTCTTTTCTTCAGCTTCTTCCATCTTAGCAGCTTCTTCAGCAATGAAAGCTGCATCTTCTTCCGAAACTGGCTGTTCTTCTTCTGCTTCCTTCACCGCAGTATCTTCTACCTTTTCTACTGTTGGCTCTGTGATGTCTTCTGCCGCTTCTGCAGCGGTTTCACGTTCTTCCAACAAAGACACTGTGGCCAAATCTAACAAATCCTGCAATTTGCCGCAGCGCAGCGCCGTTTTAACTTCCTCTTTGCCGATAATCTGTCCAGGCCATACAATGACGTTACCGTCTTCATCCAACACCGGTTTTTCTACGGTCAAATCCTCCAACTGGGCTACCAAATCGGCTGCCAGCACATCTTCCGGTTCTTCCCGGCGGTTAATCTTACTCTTAATATCTTCTTTCAAGCCATCGGTATCGATATTTTTTACCCACAGCCGCATTTCGTTAAACAAATTCTTGGCTTCATCACCGAACCGGTCAATAAACCGGTCTGTCTGTTCTTTAAATTTATCGCTGGTCACTTCGTCTTTTAATTTATTGAAAGCATCCTCCATGGTCTTGGTGATCCCTTCGATGGTACTTTCCACCTGTTCTTCTTCGCTCTGCTGTTCAAAACCGTCTTCATCAAAGGATACATCGTCGGCAGAATCAATTTCTTCCAGCACTTCGTCCATCGTTTTCCAATCGCCATAAAATTCTTCTGCTGGAATATGGAAATCCTCTGCGGTGATATTTTCTGCCGCTACCACCACATCTTTCCCGAAGCTGACGATTTTTTCGCCGGGTAAAATGCCCCGTCCGCCAACCATGGTTTCCATCAATTCGCCTTTGATGACGATTTCTGCCACCTGACCGTTTTCCGAATCAAAGGCCAGTTCTTCTACCCGGCCCAGCAGATTGCCGTCGGCAGTAATCACATTTTTGCCGATGGCGTCGCGGATTTCTGCACAGGCAGCGCCGTCAATATCGTTTAAGGTGATGGTAGCGCCGAAAGCCTTTACATTTTCAAAAGGAACAATATTGACATTGCCCATAAATTTCTTTTCTTTCACTTTCAGGCCCGCCACTTTATTGTCCGGCGTCAGCGCCACGCCGCACACCTTCCCAATCATGGTGCCATCTGCCAGATTTAAAATATCTTTTCCCATAATACTGCCCACATTCACCAATACTCCCATAAAAATACCTCCTTAAATAATAGCAATCTGCTCTATGCTTGATTTTTCTTTGCTTCTTTTTTCTGTTTCCGTTTATAAACAAAACGGGAAATTTGAATCCCAATCTCATACAACAGCATCATCGGCGCTGCCAGGCAAAGCTGACTGACAATATCGGGCGGCGTCAGCATCGCGGCCAAAATCAGCACC
>CABQBF010000152.1 GCA_902462325.1 uncultured Peptococcaceae bacterium | reverse complement strand
CATAACATCACCTCAGTGGTAGTCTCTGTTGTTTTATGGAATTTTATACCTAATAAAAACATCCTCCTGGCAGATTTACTACAACTGCGCAAGAGGATGTTGCATGTCCATTTGTATGGTTCTTAACCTTCCTGAGACTCATTCCAGATATCGACAACTTTTTCCCATTCTTCATCGTCTTCGATATCGTACAGAACTTCTTCGCCGTTTTCATCTACAACAATCTTCAAGATGATTGCTTCTTCTTCATCAGAACCTTCTTCCAGCGGAACCAGCACGGCATACTGGCTGCCGTCTACTTCTACCATATCAATCATCTGAAATGGATGTTCCTGTTCGTCTTCGTCAATTAAAATCAAAACGTCATCCAATTCTTCGTCAACCATATTTTTTTCATCTGCCATGGTCAGCACCTCTCTTTCTTTCCTTCTCTATTTGTATGTGATAGCAATCCAAATAGCAACGTCATTGCAAACGGCTCGGCAAGCCCTACAGCCACATCTGTGCGAAACAAAATGGATTCTAGCTCAATGGCCTAATTATACAGTCCTGTCCATGCTTTTGCAACAGAAATCACAAAACTTTTTGCTTTTTCTGCTGAAAATGCTATAAAATAAATAATAACGCCTTGCATTCTGACAGGAACGTACTCTACTGGCCATCAAAACCTGTCCAGATAGCTTTGCAAAATCAACACCGCAGCCATTTTGTCAATCACCTTTTTGCGCTTGGCCCGCGACACATCGGCTTCCAACAGCGTGCGCTCTGCACTGACTGTGGTTAAACGCTCGTCCACCCAGATTACTTCTATGGACCGTTGGGCTGTCAAGTCGGCAATGAACTGCCGCACTTCCTCCGCTTTAAACCCGATGGTGCCGTCCATATTTTTGGGCAGGCCCACCACCAGCTGACTGACCTCATGCTGGTCTATCAGCTGCCATAAACCGCGGATATCCTCTTCCAGCGTGGTGCGCTGAAAGGTTTCCAACCCCTGTGCCGTAATTTTCAACGGATCGCTGAGGGCCACGCCAATGCGTTTGCTGCCCACATCCAGCGCCATAATTCTCATAACTCTGTTCTCCTGTTATTTTTTCAGATAGCTGCGAACCAGTTCTTCCACCAGTTCGTCCCGTTCCATCTGACGAATAAGGGTACGGGCATTTTTGTGACTTGTAATATAGGCAGGATCACCGGAAAGCAGATAACCCACAATCTGATTGATGGGGTCATATCCTTTTTCCACCAGCGCCTCATATACAGTGTTTAAGATTTCCCGTGTACCGTTTTCCTTGTTGTTTTCTGTTCTGAAAAACATCGTGCTGTCTAAATCCATACCCAGTCACTCCTTTTTAAAATATTTTTTCTAAAACGACAGAATTGTCTTTTTATTTGCCACCGCACGGTTTGCTTTTGCCATGCCGCGCACCGCGCCAGAAATACGGGTAGCAGCGAAAATTCCTTCGCTTGCTCCACGCCCTTCTGATGAAGCGCCCAGCATGACAAGGCAACCTTGAAAGATAAATCTATTTGGTTAGCTGTTCACCGACCAGCCCTTCTACCATGCCCAACGCTTCTGCCAGCTTGCTGTAATCTTTACCGCCAGCCTGGGCCATATCCGGCCGACCGCCGCCGCCACCGCCGGTTACTTTGGCGATTGCTTTAATCATATTGCCGGCATGTAAGCCCTGTTTGGTCAAATCCTTGGTCATGGCTACAATCAGATTGACACCGTTGTCGCTTTTCGCGCCTAATACCACCACGCCGCTTTGCAGCTTATCGCGGAACAAGTCGCTCATATCCCGCAGACTATTCATATCGGCGGCTTCCACTTCGCAGGCTAACACTTTCACGCCGTTTACTTCTTTCACCTGACTTAACAGGCCATCCACCTGATTTTTTGAAGCGGCCGCATGTAATTGGGCAATTTCTTTTTCTAATTCTTTATTCTGCGCACCTAGCTGTTCTACCCTGCCGATAATATCTTTTTCTGCCGATTTTAATGTTTTCCCCAATTGGGCTACCAGCTGTTCCTTCTGCAGCGCATACTGATAAGCGCCCATACCGGTCACTGCTTCAATGCGGCGCACACCGGCTGCCACAGCCCCTTCGCTGATAATTTTAAACAATCCAATTTGGCTGATATTGCCTACATGGGTACCGCCGCACAGTTCCATGCTGTAATCGCCGGCTTGCACACAGCGCACGATATCGCCGTATTTTTCCCCAAACAATGCGGTAAAGCCCAGCTTTTTGGCTTCATCAATTCTGGTTTCAAAAATGGTAACAGGGATCGCCTGTAAAATGACTTCGTTCACTTTCTGTTCTACTCGCGCCAATTCTTCTGCCGTTACGGCGCTCATGTTGGAGAAGTCAAAGCGCAAACGCTGCGCGTCCACCGAAGAACCGGCCTGATGTACATGGTCGCCCAACACTTCTCGCAGCGCTTTATGCAGCAGATGGGTAGCAGTATGATTGCGGGCAGTAGCCTGTCGTGCAGCTGCGTCTACCTGCGCAGTCACAGCTTCCCCCACATCAATGGTGCCCCGCACAACGCCGTGATGCACATATTTGCCATCGGGCATTTTTTCAGTGTTATCTATCACAATTTTACCGGTGGCGCCGCTAATCACGCCTTGGTCGCCTACCTGACCGCCGCTCATAGCATAAAAGGGCGTTACAGACAGCACAGCGTATACTTCCTGCCCTTCTTCTGCTTCCATGACCTTCTGACCGTCCACAATCATGCCGTCCAAGGTAGTTTCCACCGTTAGCTGTTCATAGCCGACAAACTGGGTTTTATCCAAATCGCCCAGTTGTTCTTTTACGGTGAACGCCAAATCCCAGGCAGTTACATCTTTTTTCGATTTCTTGGACAATTCCCGCTGCGCCTGCATAGCAGCTTCAAAACCGGCGTTGTCTACCGTCATGCCTGCTTCTTCGGCCATATCCTGGGTTAAATCAATGGGGAAGCCATAGGTATCATAGAACATAAAGGCGGTGGCGCCGTCAATTTCCGTTTTGCCTTCTGCTTTCAAACGGGCAATATTATCGTTTACAATGCGGATACCGTCGCTCAAAGTCATCTGGAACCGTTCTTCTTCGGTTTTGATTACCTTTTCAATGAAGGACAGCTTTTCCACCAATTCCGGATAATCCTCGCCCATCAGCTCTACCACTTTGGCGCTGAATTGATACAGGAACGGCCCTTCAATGCCTAATGCTTTCCCAAACCGCACAGCCCGGCGCAAAATACGGCGCAGCACATAGCCCCGGCCTTCATTGCTGGGCAGCACGCCGTCGCAGATTAAGAAGGTGCAGGAACGGGCATGGTCGGCGATTACCCGGAACGGAAAACCGCGGTGATCCCGATAATAGGTTTGTCCCGAAATTTCTTCTACTTTTTCAATCAACGGATAAATCAAATCGGTGTCATAGTTGCTGTTCACATTCTGCATAACAGAAGTGATGCGTTCCAGCCCCATGCCGGTGTCGATGCTTGGACGGGGCAGCGGCGTCATCACGCCGTTTTCATCCCGATTGTACTGCATAAACACCAAATTCCAAATTTCCAGCCAACGGTCGCAGTCGCAAACGCCCAGCGCACAGCCGTCAGGATGGTTGCAGGCGTGTTCAGCGCCCCGGTCGATATGAATTTCACTGCAAGGACCGCAAGGACCGGTTTCGCCCATCTGCCAGAAGTTATCCTTTTCGCCCAAACGGATAATCCGTTCTTCCGGCACGTCGGCAATTTCGCGCCATAAATCGTGGGCTTCATCGTCGTCGTTATAAATGGTGATATATAATTTTTCTTTTGGCAGCTTTAATTCTTCGGTTAAAAAATTCCAAGCGTTGGTGATGGCTTCCCGTTTGAAATAATCGCCAAAGGAGAAGTTGCCCAGCATTTCAAAAAAGGTATGATGCCGCGCTGTGCGCCCTACTGTATCTAAATCGTTATGTTTACCGCCGGCCCGCACGCATTTCTGCGATGTGGTCGCTCTGGTGTATTCCCGTTTTTCCAGTCCCAAAAATACATCCTTAAACTGGTTCATCCCCGCATTGGTGAACAGCAGCGTCGGATCGTTATAGGGAACCAGAGAAGAACTGGCCACATGGGTGTGCCCCTTAGACTCAAAATATTTGATAAACATCTGTCTGATTTCTTTCCCTGTTAACATGATGGTTGCCCCTTCCTACGTATACAATCTTTATGGCTTACCGCATAATCCATAGATATTTTTATTATGGATTTTTCCTGTTTTTTTGTCAACCTCTTTGTGCAAAAAAACATTGGATACAGGAAAATAACCATGGCGTTTACGTCAGTTCTTCCATGATCCACAACCTATCTTTCTCGGATTGTAACCGTCTGTGCGCATGAAAATCGTCCTTCTTGCAAGGTTTCATCTCTGCTGGTTAAAAACTCACTGCTCCCATATAGTCCGTAGGATAACGCAGCGGAATCGTTCCTTCTGCCGCGGTAATCTTTTATACTCTGCAAGTTTCATATCATAATTTTATTTTCTCTAACATCCCACATTGTTGAAAAGCCAAGCAGGTTCCAATATCTCTCAACTTAAAATAAGTATTTCCATTAATATTATATGTTTTAACTCCATTACATTTCCGTCATAAGTACCATTAGTTATTAACAAGTAGTTAACAGTTTCAGAACTGAAATCTAATCATATTCAAACCTATCTATTTCCTCCTTCCGCTTGAGAAATATTTCTACTGCCCACTTTTCTCTTTCAATCAAACTATACACGTAGCCATCTATTAAAACCAATTCTTTAAACCCCCAAATAGCTTGGATCAAGGAATCTTTATCGTACATGTAATATTCTTCATAATACATCAACGGATCCACAGTATCAAAAATTTCCGCAGGATACCACGACGGCAAATTTTTATAAGAACCTATGATTAAATATTGTAGTACTCCACCATATATTGCTTGTCCATACACAATATAAGTTTCCTGCAACTTTAGAGGTAATTTTGTTGTCTTAAAACCTACCATTGCTTCCAACGTTTTCTCTGCAAATCCCTCACCTGTATTTGCAATACATCTCACTTTCACAAAACCGCCCTCCTCCTTGTTCTTAAACTATGAAATATACACTACCTCAATAAAATATAACTTAATCATCTTCCCCATACCAACTCTACAACATCATTCTATCCCTGTCAATCAGGCCCGGAGGAATTGCTCCGGCTCCGGTAAGTATTTGAGATAGGCTCCGTTAAAGAAGGTGCTGCCGTACATCCAAAAACGGTCGGGCTTTCTGTTGACTGTCCAATAATAATTGAAGATGGCCTGATGTACTGCGTCATAGCCTAGCTCGTACAGCTTCAGCTTTTGCTCGTCGCTGACCCGATGATAACCGATAGGGCGCGGATAGCACTGCCACAGCCTGTCGAAGTTGCGGCGCGCCCGTTCCAGCTTCTGCCGCTCTGCCAGCTGCATCTGCGCTTCGGCGTCTGCCAACACCTGCAATTCTTCGGTTTGGGCGCACAAAAATAACTGCTCCAATTGGTCCCAATCCTGCTGGCTATAGGGCTGGGAAGGCGGCTGCATTTCCATGGCACACAAAAAGCCGTGACGATTTACTGCCAGTTGGTCCAACACCGCTATTTCCTCAACGCCCAGCGACTCCTGCCCGCTGCTTTCCACCATCCAGAACGGACAGTCCTGCAAGCTGTCGGCGGTGTGCGCTTCCTCCCATTGCTGTGCCCTTTCCTTCGGCTGCATAGGAAATAACTCCTGCTGTTCCAGTTCCCCTGCAGCGTTGAAAAACGCTGTCCCATCGCCCATTGTCTGCTGCACTTTTTGTTCTGTTCTTCTTTTTTTATCAGGTTCTTTTTTCACTTGCTGTTCAGAACAGGCCGACAAATTTTGTTCGGCTGACGATGCAAAAACAGCGGCACTGCTTTTTTTGATTTTCAGTTTTTTTATTTTATTCTTATTTTTTATTTTATCATGATTTTCTTTCTCTTCATTTATTTTCTTATTATTTATTTTATTATTATATTCTTGTTTGTGGTTCTC
>CABQBF010000151.1 GCA_902462325.1 uncultured Peptococcaceae bacterium | reverse complement strand
CTGCCTGATGGTTCGTCCGCCAGAACTGGCCTGTGATGATATTGAAGATCCAATCAGCTTGGATGAAATTATGAAAGCGCTGGGCGCAGAAGTGATTCCATGGGGCTTCAAAACAGAATGCTGCGGTGCCAGCTTAACGGCTTGCCGCCCCAATGTAGGGCTGGATATGACTCAGAAAATTCTGGACGCTGCAAAAAAATCCGGTGCAGACTGTATCGTAACGGCATGTCCAATGTGCCATTCCAACTTGGATATGCGTCAGGTTCAGTTGAGTAAAACAAACGGCGCATACAATATGCCAGTTTATTTCATTACGGAATTGATTGGCATTGCGTTGGGGATGGAACCTAAAGAACTGGGGATTAACAGACATTTCGTCCCTGCAGAAGCAACATTGACAAAAATCGGAAAAACCAGTGAAGGCGGTGAAGCATAGTGGAAAGAGTAGGGGTATTTATTTGTCACTGCGGCTCCAATATCGGCGCTGTTGTTGATTGTGCCAAGGTAGCAGAAAGCGTAAGAGAGTATCCTGGTGTTGCGTACAGCACAGACTATAAATATATGTGTTCCGAGCCTGGTCAGGAAATGATTCAAAACGCCATCAAAGAACACAAACTGAATCGTGTTGTTGTAGCCTCCTGTTCTCCTCGTATGCATGAAAAAACATTCCGTGCCTGCGTTGAGAAAGTTGGCTTAAATCCATATATGTTTGAAATGGCCAATATCCGTGAACATTGCTCTTGGGTACATGCCGGCAAAAATGAAGAGGCTACCCAGAAAGCTATCGATTTGGTAAAAATGGCTGTTTCCAAGGTATGCAAAAACGAAGAATTACAGAAGGGGCATGCCCCTGTAACCAAACGGGCGCTGGTTGTCGGCGGCGGGATTGCCGGTATTCAGTGCGCGCTGGATATCGCCAACAATGGCTATCAGGTAGATATTTTGGAACGGACGCCTTCCATCGGCGGGAAAATGTCTCAGATTGATAAGACCTTCCCAACCATTGACTGTTCCGCTTGTATCCTGACGCCAAAAATGGTAGAAGCCAGCAGCCATCCCAATATCAATCTGATTACCTATTCGGAATTGGAACATGTGGACGGCTATGTAGGGAACTTTGAAGTGACCATTCGTAAAAAAGCCCGTTCTGTGGATTTGAAAAAATGTACTGGCTGCGGTACCTGTATGACCAAATGTCCAGGGAAGGCTGACGATGAATTCAACATGAACCTGCGGAAACGGACTGCAATTTATACACCGTTCCCACAGGCTATTCCAAATAAACCGGTCATTGATCGGGTGAACTGCCTGAAATTCAAGAGTCGGGCAAACGGTAAGGATGTTTGCGGGATTTGCTCTAAATTCTGCCCAACCGGAGCCATTGATTACGAACAGGTGGATGAACTGGTAACAGAAAAATACGGCGCCATTGTTATGGCTACTGGGTATGACCAGTTTGATCACAGCGTTTACGGCGAATATGGCTATGGGAAATATCCAGATGTAATTTCCGGCTTACATTTTGAACGTCTGGTAAATGCATCCGGTCCGACCATGGGACATATTGTGCGTCCATCGGACCATAAAGAACCGAAAACTGTTGTGATGGTAAAATGTGTAGGCTCCCGTGACCCAGAACATGGTAGAAGCTATTGCTCCAGAACCTGCTGTATGTACACAGCAAAACAGGCTACCATGATTCGCGACCATTGCCCAGATACCAAAGTATATGTATTCTATATGGATGTTCGTACACCTGGGAAAATGTATGATGAATTTTACAACCGTACCAGAGAAGAATACGGCGTAGAATATATTCGCGGTCGTGTGTCCAAAATTTATCAGGACGGCGAACAGCTGATGGTAAAAGGGGAAGATACCCTGTTAGGTCAGCAAGTAGAAATCAATGCCGATTTGGTAATCTTGGCTGATGCTATGATTCCACAGTCTGACTCCGAAAAAATGGCGCAAATCGTTGGGATTGGCTATGATAAAGACGGTTGGTTTACCGAATCCCATCCAAAATTAGGGCCGGTGGAAACCCATACAGCCGGTGTATTCCTGGCCGGTGCTTGCCAGGGTCCGAAGGATATCCCAGACTCGGTAGCACAAGCTGGCGCTGCTGCGGTTAAAGTCTGTGCGTTGCTGTCTAAGGATCAGTTGGAAACAGAACCGACTGTTTCTAAGGTTGATACCAAGATTTGTTCTGGCTGCGGTCTGTGCGTACCTGTATGCCCATATAAAGCAATTACGCTGGAAACCATCCAGGAAAGAAGAGCTGGTAAGAACGTAGAACGTTTAGTTGCCAATGTGAACAGCAGTCTGTGTCAGGGCTGCGGTGCTTGTACCGTTACCTGCCGTTCCGGTGCTGCCAACCTGAAACACTTTACAAACGCGCAAATCTTAGCGGAGGTGGATGCATTATGTCAAACAATTCTGTAGAAAATTTTGAACCTAAAATTCTGGTTTTCGCATGTAACTGGTGTACCTATGCCGGCGCTGACCTGGCGGGCACAAGCCGTCTGCAGTATCCACCAAATGTTCGTGTGCTGCGTGTGCCATGCTCCTGTCGTGTAAATCCGCAGTTTGTATTGCGGGCCTTCCAGAGAGGCATTGACGGCGTGCTGGTAGCAGGCTGCCATCCTGGGGACTGCCATTACACCACAGGAAACTACTATACAAGACGCCGGTTCCTGTTAATCACCCGTATGATGGATTATATGGGCATCGACCCCAAACGGTTCCATACCAGATGGATTTCCGGTGCGGAAGGTCCCAAGTTCCAGCAGGTCGTTACCGAAATGATTGAAGAAGTGAAAGCAATCGGTCCAAATGATAAATTCCGTGACGATATGAAAGTTGAAGTAAAGGCGGTGGAAACCAATGAGTGATATCCAGAGTGAAATGAGAGCAGTTGCCAAAGAATTGCTGGAATCCGGTGAAGCCACTGTGGTAATCGGCTGGGAAAAAGGCACCATGCCCTATAATTCCACGCCAGTGATGATCCGTTCTGCTGCAGATGTGGATAAATTAATCTGGGACGAATATTGCCAGCAAAATCTGAGCACCTATCTGATTGATTTTATTTACAGCGAAGATAAGGTTGCCATTTTTGCCAAAGGCTGCGATACCAGAGCCTATAACCGTTTAATTCAGGATAAACGCATTAGCGCTGATAAAAGCATTATCATCGGTGTTCCATGCTCCGGCATGAAGAGTGCTAAAGCTGCGGCCAAGTTACCGGAAGGGGCAGAAGTGCCAATGGCCAAAGCCTGCAAAGAATGCCGTCATCCAAATCCAGTTGCCTTTGACCGTAAAATCGGCCAGGACGTAACTCCTTGGTGTACAGAAAAAGATTTTTCCGATGTAGAAGCCATCGAAGCTATGGGGCAAGAGGAAAAGGCTGCTTTCTGGAAAGAACAGTACAGCAAATGTATCCGTTGCTATGCGTGCCGCAATATCTGTCCGGCATGTAACTGCACCAACTGTATTTTTGACCAGAGTGCATCGGGCTGGCAGAGTAAAGATATCAATGCTTCCGAAAATCAGTTCTACGGTGTCACCAGAGCGTTCCATGTGGCTGGCCGCTGTATTGAATGCGGACAGTGTGAAATGGTATGTCCATCCGATATTCCAATCATGCTGATGAACAAGAAGTTCATCAAGGATATCGACACACTGTTTGGTGCCTATGAAGCGGGCATCGAAACCGAAGGGCCTACTCCACTGAGTCACTATGAAGTATCTGACCCTGAAGAATTTATGTAAAGGAGGCGGTTATTGTGAAAACTCTTGAAAAAGCAAAATTAGATAGTTTTTTAACACAACTGGGGCAGCAGTACAGCGTTCTGGTTCCAGTTGATTATAATGGCTTGACACAGTTTGCGCCATACAGCCAGGTGCAGGAGGGCGTATCCCAGTTATATCTGGACGGCAATGTAACCGTATCTCCCAAAACCGTTTATCTGCCCCAGTCTGAAGCGATGTATAAATTCCGTGCGCAGGGGAAAAAGCTGGCCATTGAAGAAATGCCGGCTTTGGATAAACAGCAGGTTGTATTCGGGATTCGGCACTGTGATACCAAAGCAGTTCAGTGTTTGGACCGAGTATTTTTAGATGAAAAATTTGAAGATCCCCAGTATAAAAATAAACGGGATAACACCGTTGTGTTCTCTTTGGCCTGCAACAATCCAAAAGCAACCTGTTTTTGTGAATCCATGGGGGTCGATCGCGCCCATGCGGAAGCCAGTGTTGCCGATGTGCAGGTATATGATTTTGGCGACAGTTTTGGCTTTATCGCTGTTTCTGATAAAGGGAAAGCTTGTCTGGATGTCGTGAGTGGATTGGGCGAAGCTGCTGATAAGCTGCCGGAACAGAAACCACAGACCATCAAGTTTGACCCATCTGGACTGCCGGAAAAATTAAAAGGTATGTTTGAAGATCCTATCTGGGATAGCTATCAGTTCAAATGTCTGAATTGCGGTACCTGTACCTATATCTGTCCAACCTGTCATTGTTTTGATATCAACAATAAAATCCGTGGAGAAGTTGGGATGAAGCTGCGCACCTGGGATAGCTGTATGTTTGGAGAATACACCCAGATGGCTGGCGGACATAACCCACGTCCTGGTAAAAAGGAACGGGTGCGGAACCGTTTCCTGCACAAATTGCAGTATTTTAACGAAAAGCACGGTATGTTCCTGTGTATTGGCTGCGGCCGTTGTGTAGCCAAATGTCCTGTAAATCTGGATATTACAAAATTCATCCAACAGGTAATCGGTCAATAAGGAGGGTTTTTTGTGAAAGTAGCTTCTGCAAGCGACGTAAAACGAATTAATAATTTAGTCCCTAAAATTGGCGTTGTGCGGGAAATCCTGGACGAAACTCCAGATGTAAAAACCTTCCGTATCAGTACGCCAGAAGGAGAAAGACCGTTTACTCCTATGCCAGGCCAATTGGGGATGTATTCTATGCCAGCAGTCGGGGAGGCAATGTTCTCTGTTACCAACTATGGCGATAATTTTATTGATATGTCTATCAAAAAATATAACGACGGGGTATTAACCAGCGTGCTGCATGCCATGGAACCAGGTCAAGAAGTAGGGATTCGTGGGCCTTATGGCAATGGCTTCCCCATTGAACAGTTTAAAGGCAAAGATATTGTATTTATTGCTGGTGGGATTGGTTTGGCTCCAGTAAGAAGTCTAATTCTGTACTGCATGAGAAATCGAGCAGATTTTGGTAAATTGATTATCATCTATGGTAGCCGTAGCAAAGAGGATTTGTGTTTTAAAGAGGATTTGTTCGAAAATTGGCCTAAGGTTCCCAATACAGAAGTTTATGTCACCATCGACCGTCCACAGGAAGGCTGGGATGGCCATGTGGGCTTTGTACCAGACTATGTAAAGGAAATCGCGCCAAATGCCCAAATTGCTGCAGTATGTGGGCCGCCTGTTATGATTAAATTCACCTTACCAGCACTGTCCGGTTTGGGATATGCTGATGAAAACATCATCACAACATTGGAATTGCGTATGAAATGTGGAATTGGCAAATGTGGTCGTTGCAACATCGGCTCTTGTTATGTTTGTTTAGACGGTCCAGTGTTCAGCCAGGCGCAGTTGAACAATATGCCAAAAGAATATTAATCGTAGTTTGATCTCGCATTACAATATAAAGACTACCATAGGGCGAACAGTTTTGTTCGCCCTATTTTTATACATAGCATTGATTTTATGATACATGCAACGAAGGAGGATTGTTCATGACGCAGAAAAAACAACAAAGGCTATTTCTCTGCCTGCTGTTGGCGGCGATTTTGTTGGCTGTGGGTCTGTTGGGCCAGTTGGTGTTTCATAATGAGCTGGAGCGGGAGGTGGTTCCTGCCGCCTTTCTGGGCTATGCCAGTGAAACCTATTATACTGGCACGCTGACAGTGGATGAATCTTGGCTTCCCGACCAGCTCCAGACTTTGGGGTCGGCAGAGCAGCAAACTTTGTCCTTTCCCCAAAGGGGGCGTGTCGGGATTTTTGCCGATTTGGTTTACTATGAAAATCGCGTAGAAGAACGCAAATGGCTCAGCGGGAAGCTGTTGCGGCGGGATT
>CABQBF010000150.1 GCA_902462325.1 uncultured Peptococcaceae bacterium | reverse complement strand
TTGTTTGCCATGCCCTTTATTTCATGGATGTTCTCTACTTATTTGTTTCAAACTTGTTCGCCTTCTTTGTGTTGAAAATTTTGTGTAGTGGTTACAATATTAATGCTGTTAATGTTATGCTTTCCATGCGGAAAAATCAAGAGTCAATTCTTATTTTACAGCTTGTACACAATATTCTTGCAGGGGAAACGGGGCTGCAAAAAAATTTGCGCTGCTGTTACAAAAACTTAATGAAAACCCGATATTTCACGCGTTGACAAAAGTCTACGGGCGCTATAAGGTTTATGCAACGAAGTTTTTGTCCAGAAAAGGGATGGATGCAGCTTATGGTTTTCACAAAATTACAAAAAGCGGGAATTTTAGTTTTGCTGGCTCTGCTGTATTTGCTAGTGGGCCTTTCTGTTCCGCTGCTTCATACGCCAACTTTAACGGAGCAAACCAAAGAACAGATTAGTGTGGAGCAATTTTATGGCGATGCTGACAGCGTGGACAGGGCTATGCTGCTGGAAAGCAATCAAAGCGCTTGGACGGAACGCATTCGTTTGCTGAATCAAGCCGATGAACAGATTATTCTGACCACCTTTGATATGCGGGATTGCAACAGCACCCGGGATTTGCTGGCAGTGCTGCTGCAAAAGGCCAATGAAGGTGTGGAAGTAAAAATTTTGGTGGATGGCTTGAACGGTTGGTATCATTTGGAGCAATCGCCCATTTTTCGGGCGGTGGCAACCCATGAGCATGTGCAGATAAAGCTCTATAATCCAATTGACCTTGTACGGCCGTGGATAAATCAATACCGTTTGCATGACAAATATATAATTGTGGACGATTTGGGCTACATTTTGGGCGGCCGCAACACCCACGATTATTTTATCGGCCAGTATGACACCGACAGCCGCAGTCTGGACAGGGAGGTGTTGGTTTATAACACGCAGCATCAGGCGGAGCGAAGCGGGGAAAGCTCGCTGTTTCAGTTACAGCAATATTTTGATGATATTTGGAATGACGATAGCTGCCAATTCTATGGGGCACAGAGTAATCCCTCTGTCAGTCAGCAAAAGCTGCTGCGTGATTTACAAGAGCATTATATGCGGTTGTTGCAGCAGCATAGCCAGTTGTTTCAGGATTTAGATTTTATAGGCCGTACAGTGCCGGTGCGGCAAATTCAGTTGCTGTATAATGACCCCGGTTTGACGGCCAAAGAGCCGGTACTGTTTTATCAGTTGTGCCAATTGATGGGACAGGCCCAACAGCAGGTGACATTCTTTTCTCCTTATGCAGTCTGCAATGATGCTATGCTTCAGCAGCTACAGCAGGTGGCCCAACAGGTAGAGGATTGCCGGTTGGTGATTAATTCGGTGGAAAATGGCGACAATTTTATTGCTTCTTCCGATTATCTGCGCCATAAGGAGGATATTTTGCAGAGTGGTTTTGCCGTTTACGAGTACGACGGCGGAAACTCCATGCACGGGAAGTCGCTGACGATTGATGACCGCTTTTCCATCATCGGTTCGTTTAATTTGGATTTACGCAGCACCTATCTCAGCACCGAAACCATGCTGGTGATTGATAGTCCGGCTTTAACTGCGCAGCTCAATCAAAATTTTCAGGCCTTAGAGCAGCAGAGCCGGCAATTGGTTGGGGAGGATAGCTATATTATTCCGGCAGAGCTGGAAATCGCGCCGGTTTCCAGGGGTAAACGCATTGCCTGGTGGATTGTGGGCTTACTGCTGCAGCCCTTCCGGCTCACCATATAATGAATTAATAGTACGCAAAAAAGGGACTGCCTTTTGATGAAGCAGTCCCTTTGATTATGTTGATGATTAGCTTATAGCTTGCTGAAATCCAATGTGGCGAATAAATCGTCCAGCGTTTCGGCACGGCGGATACATTCTACGGAACCGTCTGGTTTTAGCAGCAATTCGGCCGAACGCAGCTTGCCGTTGTAGTTGAAGCCCATAGCATGGCCGTGGGCGCCAGCGTCGTGAATGACCAGATAATCGCCGATTTCAATAGCAGGCAGTTGCCGGTCGATGGCAAATTTATCGCAGTTTTCGCAGAGGCTGCCTACTACATCATAAACATGGTCTGCCGGTGCATTTTCTTTGCCCAGCACAGTGCAGTGATGATAAGCGCCGTACATGCCGGGCCGCATCAGATTGGCCATGGACGCGTCTACGCCGATATAATGCTTGTAGGTGTCCTTGGTGTGGATAGCCTTTGTCACCAGATAGCCATAAGGGCCGGTTACCATGCGCCCGCATTCCAGGCAGATTTTTAACGGAGCCAGACCGTTGGCCACAATGATTTCCTCATATAATTGCTTGATGGTTTGGCCCAGCGCTTCTAAATCTACCGGTTCCTGTTCCGGCTTATAAGGAATACCGATGCCGCCGCCAAAATTGACGAAGGAGAACTGAATGCCCACTTCTTTTGAAATTTCGGCCACCAGCTCAAACATCATTTTAGCGGTTTCTGCCAGATAATCGCGATTTAATTCGTTGGACACAATCATGGTATGAATGCCGAATTTGGTAGCGCCCTTGTTTTTCATGATGCGGTAAGCTTCAAACAGTTGCTCCCGGGTCAGGCCATATTTGGCTTCCTCCGGTTTGCCGATAATTTCATTGCCATCCCGCAGCGGGCCGGGATTGTATCGGAAACAAATGGTCTTTGGCAGACCAATCTGGCTGTTGATAAATTCAATATGAGTGATATCGTCTAAGTTTAACACAGCGCCCAGCTCTTTAGCTTTTACATATTCGGCAATGGGTGTTTCGTTAGAAGTGAACATCACTTTTTCACCGGTGATGCCAACTTTTTCGCACAGCACCAGTTCCGCCATGGAACTGCAATCGCCGCCGAAGCCTTCTTCTTTTAAAATTTTCAGCAAATATGGATTGGGTGCTGCTTTTACAGCAAAATATTCCTGAAACTCCGGCGCCCAGCTAAAAGCCTTAGTTAACCGACGGGCATTTTCCCGAATTGCTTGTTCGTCATAGATGTGAAATGGTGTTGGATAGGTTTGAGCAATCTGCTCAATCTGTTCAAGTGTAAATGGAACAGTTTTTTTCATAAATACGCCTCCTGATTGCAATCTATAAAAGATGTATAGTATTTGTATTTTGTGCGTTCTTGATACAGAGCCAAGATGCTCTGTATTTCTAAGCCGGGGGCCGAACGGATAACAGGGCAAAAGCGCCGTGCATATCTTTTTCAGTATCTATATTAGCTTATCTGTTTTAGCAAAATCAAGATGGTTTGTCCATTATACAGAATACATTTATAAAAACAAAAAAGGCGGTTTTCCAGTAGAATTTTAAGAAAAAATCGCTAAACCATTGCTTTTTTGCTGTAAGCGGGCTATAATAACATGCGTAACAGGAAAAAGAAAAATGTCCACCAGAGGTGGATGATTGTAATTGTAAAAGCAAATATCGTTTTGACAGTTCATTAAGACCATCCTGTCGTAAAACAAAACTAGGCTTATCAGATGCAGATTTTTTCTGCATACTTGGTAGCGCCTGAGAGCGCTTTTTTTATTTTCCGGAGGAAGTTTATGTTTATCTTAAAAAATGAAATACAATTTGACACCGCCCATTATCTCAGCGGCTATGCCGGTAAGTGCAGCAACATACACGGCCATCGTTATCGTTTGGTGGTAGAGCTGGCCAGCCAAAATCTGCATCAGGAAGGACAGCAGCGGGGCATGGTGGCCGATTTCGGTGAAGTAAAGACGCTGCTGAAGCAAATTGCCGACCAATACGATCACAAGCTGCTCATTGAAGACAATGCCGACGGTCAGGCTGTGGCGCAGCAATTATCCCAGTTGCCAAATCAGTTTGCCATCTGTATGGTGCCCTATCGCCCCACGGCCGAAGAAATGGCGCGGGCGATTTATTATCAAATCAAAAACGCCGGCTATCCGGTTTACTCGGTAGAAATTTTTGAAACGCCAGTGAATAGCTGTATCTATCGGGAGGTGTAGTCATGCTGCCAGTGATTGAACAATTTATCTCCTTAGACGGCGAAGGCCCTACCGCCGGAGAATTGGCCTACTTTGTGCGGTTTGAGGGTTGCAATTTGCGTTGCAGTTGGTGTGATACGGCCTATTCCTGGGATGGCAGCACGCCAGTGCAATGGAAAGAAGCGCAGCAGATCTATGAGGAAATCAAAGCCAGCGGCATTCGCAATGTTACCTTAACAGGCGGCGAACCGCTGCAGCAGGACATGATTCCGCTGCTGCAACTGCTGGCGCAAGATAAGGCTCTGCTGGTACATATTGAAACCAATGGCTCCATCGCCATTGGGCCGTTTCAAGAGCTTTATCCTGCCGAGAATATCTGCTATATTTTAGATTACAAATTGCCGGCCAGTGGTATGGAGTCCCAGATGTGCTTAGACAATTTGCAGCAGGTGCGTAAGCAGGACGTATATAAATTTGTGATTGCCAGTGAAGAAGATTTGAACAGAGCCATAGAAATTGTGCAGAACTATCAGTTGGCCCAGCGCTGTCAGGTATTTTTCAGTCCGGTGCGGGAGCTAATTGACCCGCTCTTGATTGTGGATGCGATGAAAGCACAGTGTTTGAATGATGTGCGGCTGCAATTACAGTTGCATAAAATTCTCTGGCCCCAAGAAATGAGAGGTGTTTAAACCATGGCGATTGATACAGAAAAAATTGCATATCATGTCCGGGAAATTCTGCTGGCGCTAGGAGACGACCCGGAACGGGAGGGCTTGAAAGAAACGCCGCAGCGAGTGGCCAAGATGTATGCCGAAGTTTTTGAGGGCATGAACTATACCAATGAGCAGATTGCGCAGATGTTTGACACCACCTTTGAAGATGAAGATTATCTGAGCCGGCAGAACAATATGGTAGCAGTTACGGAAATTCCTATTTTCAGCTATTGTGAGCATCATATGGCCCTTATGTATAACATGACCGTATCAGTAGCCTATTTACCTAAGGAAAAGATTATTGGGCTCAGCAAGATCGCCCGCATTGCTGATATGGTAGGCCGGCGGCTGCAATTACAAGAGCGCATTGGCAGCGATATCGCTGAAATTGTATCTATGATTACCGAAAGTGAAGATGTAGCGGTTTTGATTAAAGGCGAGCATAGCTGCATGACGGCCCGCGGCATTAAAAAAACTGGCACCGTTACACGCACCGCCACCTTCCGCGGCGCTTTTGAAACGGACAGCAATTTACGGCAGGAAGCATTATTGCTGTTATAGTAGCTTATAAATCTATATATTTAGGAAGATATTCGTCATACAGAAGAAAAAATGCAGATATCTAGTAATCAACAGAATAAAAAGGAGAAGCGAAGTATGCAGGGAAAAGCAGTTGTTGTATTTAGTGGCGGGCAAGATTCCACCACCTGTTTATTTTGGGCGCTGCAAAATTTCGAAGAAGTCATTGCCGTTACCTTCGATTATGGCCAGCGACACAAACTGGAAATTGCATGCGCCAAAGAAATTGCCGCCGATTTAGGCGTGGAGCATCACATTTTAGATATGGGCTTGCTGAATCAATTAGCGCCCAATGCGCTGACCAGAGAAGATATCGCGGTAAAAGCCGGAGAAGACGGCCAGTTGCCCAACACCTTTGTAGAAGGGCGCAATATGCTGTTTCTTACTTTTGCGGGCGTATTGGCCAAAGTAAAAGGCGCTAAACATATTGTCACCGGCGTATGCGAAACCGATTTCAGCGGTTATCCCGATTGCCGCGACGTCTTTATCAAATCGTTGAACGTAACCATGAATTTGGCTATGGACTATGAATTTGTCATTCATACGCCGCTGATGTGGATTGATAAGGCCGAAACCTGGGCACTGGCCGATCAACTGGGGCGGCTGGATTATGTGCGGGAAAAAACGCTCACCTGTTATAATGGCATCAAAGGCGACGGCTGCGGAGAATGTCCTTCCTGCAAGCTGCGCCGTCATGGTTTAGAAACCTATCTGGCACAGAAAGCCGGAAAGAAATAAAAAACTGAGCCGTACATTTTTCTTGGTGAATGTACGGCCCGCTGGCCGTTAGGCCAGTTTTGACATTCTGTAATGCCGCTGCAATGGGATAACAATTCGTTATATCGTTAGCGTTGTAG
>CABQBF010000149.1 GCA_902462325.1 uncultured Peptococcaceae bacterium | reverse complement strand
TATGAGGCAAAGCAAGCGGTTTCTTTGGTCAATTTTTCAGGAATAGAAAGTCTAAAAATGAAAAAAGGAGTACAATCATGACGGAGAAAAACATGACAATTTATGATGAACTGGTAGCCCGGGGCTTAATTGCGCAGATTACTGATGAGGAAGAAATTAAAGAACTGATCAACAATGGTAAGGCCACTTTTTATATTGGTTTTGACCCTACAGCCGACAGTCTGCATGTAGGCCATTTTATGGCGCTGTGCTTGATGAAACGGTTGCAGATGGCTGGCAACAAACCAATCGCATTGGTGGGCGGCGGTACCGGTATGATTGGCGATCCTTCCGGTCGTACCGATATGCGCCAGATGCTGACAGTGGAAACCATTCAGCACAACTGTGAATGCTTTAAAAAACAGATGAGCAAGTTTATTGATTTTTCAGAAGGCAAAGCTTTATTTGTCAACAATGCTGATTGGTTGATGAATTTGAATTATATTGAAATGCTGCGGGATGTGGGCCCTCATTTTACGGTAAACCGTATGCTTGCTGCCGAATGTTATAAAAACCGTATGGAGCGTGGATTGAGCTTTTTAGAATTTAACTATATGATTATGCAAAGCTATGATTTTTACGTGCTGCATCAGAAATACGGTTGTAATATGCAGTTAGGCGGTGATGACCAGTGGAGCAATATGCTGGGCGGTACGGAGTTAATTCGCCGCAAAGACGGCGCAGATGCGTACGCCATGACCATCAATTTGCTGCTCAATTCGGAGGGCAAAAAGATGGGCAAAACCCAGTCGGGTGCTGTGTGGCTGGACGCAGCAAAAACAAGTCCGTTCGAGTTCTATCAATACTGGAGAAATGTGGCTGATGCCGATGTGCTCAAATGCCTGCGGATGCTCACCTTCCTGCCATTGGAGCAGATTGCAGAAATGGAAAGCTGGGAAGGCAGCCAGTTGAATAAAGCTAAAGAAATTTTGGCCTATGAGCTGACCAAGTTGGTGCATAGCGAAGAAGAAGCGATAAAAGCGCAAGAAAGCGCTCGTTCTTTATTTTCCAGTGGCGCAGCGGCTGAAATGCCCACAGCCAATTTAACCGCCGACGATTTTACCGACGGCGCTATTGATGTGGTTACGTTGGTGTTTAAAGCTGGTTTGGTCAATTCCAAATCGGAAGGCCGTCGGGCTGTGGAACAGGGTGGCGTTACTGTAGATGGTGAAAAAATTGGCGATATCAAGCAGACCTTTGCTGCTGCGCAGTTCGCTGGTGATGGTGTTGTGGTAAAACGGGGCAAGAAAAACTTCCGTCGGGTGGTCGTGGAATAGAAGAAAAACATTTCATAGCCTGCATACGAAAAAGACCGTTGTTTTGGAAAAAGCATTTTTTCAAAAACAGCGGTCTTTTTTATAAAATCATAAATTGAAATTGATTTTAAAGTTATACGGAACGAATACCATATATTTGGGCCAACAGCAATGTTCTTTGCGCCCAGTTGTGATGGGTTTTGTATTCATTCATGCGCTGGGCCTGTACACTGCCTGATACATAAAAAGGATTGTCCTGGTTCCAGTTGAGGATTTGACATGCGTCTTCATAATCGGTTTGGGAAACCTGCATAGCGGCATTGACGATGGCAATTTGGTTGGGATGAATAACAGTTTTGCCGGTAAACCCGTTGAGCAAATCCAATTCCAATTCTCGTTGGAGGCCGGTTTTCCATTGCCCATGCCGATCCTGAAAGTATTCCCATACCGGCGCGGAAACTACATAATCCTCTTGAAAAACGGTGAGAATGTCGCTTAAAATTTGCGCTACTGGCAGTACTTGATAGATGGTTTGCTGTGGCTGCCGACGGACGCTAAACAAATTGCAAAGATCGTTGCAGCCCACACGGATATTGAGTACCTGCGGTTCGTAGTCCAGTAAAGCTTTCAGCTGCTCTAATTGGCTTGGGCGGGATGATAGAGTCAGTAAAGAACGGTCTTCCAGCACAGGCATCATGTAGAATTTTTTATCTCTCTGCTGGCTATTGGCCTCCGTTAGGGCTTCTAAATAAGCTGAGGCGTTTTCCAGTGAAAATTTAGGGAAAATAAAGCCAGTTAGCACAGAAAAAGCGCTGCCCAACTGTTTCAGCAAACGAGATAGCTGTTCGGGGGCGCGCAGACGGATAAAAATTTGCGGCAAATAAAAATTTTGCTGCTCCTGCGCCAACGCAATTTGCTGAAGCGTATGCACGGCTTGCTGCTCAGCCTGTAGTAAATAAGCATCATTGATGGTGTCTTCCAGGCAGAGGGCTAAAGAGTAGCGAGTGCCGAATTGCTGTCGGCACACGGCGCTGGCAATGGTATTGCGGCTGGCTGGTGTATATAATAGAGCGCCTACGCTGTAGGCCCGCTGTAATTTTGTAGAAAAAAATGACTTTGTCATGAAGCTGCTCCTTTACTGCAAGGCGGCAATAGCCGAAAAATAAAATCTGTTATTTTCTGGCATTCATTTTGAAAGAAAATAACCTTTTATTTTTTTCGGTTTTCTCTGGGAATTTTCCTGCTCTATCTATTGAAAATAGCTATATTTATTGTTAGAATGAAAGAAAATACAGTGTTTATCATGGTTTTTCAGTTACTGAAAACGTGTATCATAATTTTTTGAAAAGGTAGAGAGTTTGCGTAAAAAGGTGGGAAGTGTATGTTTCATCTAATTCAACTGCAGCAGTTGGAGGATTATTTTTTGCCGGGCGATCAGCGAGAACAGAATGGCGCTTATTTTTATCGAATTGTGGAGTTTAGTGCGGCAATTGATAAATTTTTAATTCGGTACTTTCAAGAAGCGCGGAAGTGCGGCGTTGTGCAGGAAGGAAAAATCGCCAATCCCACCGAGCAAAATCTGGCTTATTATCGAGAAATGTTAGGTACGGCCTTTGAATTACGTCCCGCTTTTTTTCAACAGCAGCTGGCCAAATGGCTGCCACGGCTGGAGCCAAGCCAGCAAAAAGATGTGGCGGAAGCCATTTATGATGTGCTGCAGGAGTTGGCCCGTAGTGGCAAAAACGAAAATATGCTGAAAAATGCTTATATTAAGTTTATGTGCTGGATGTATTATCGGTTTGAGCGCATTTTACATCTGTTAGGCAAGAAGCAGTTCCCAAAAATTCTCTATGAAGGTTCCATCACATTTTATGAATTAAAACTGTTGCGGATTTTATTCCTTGCTGGCTGCGATATTTTGTTGGTGGATGTGCAGGGCGACGGTGCATATAAAAAATTAGATGGCGCTTCCTGTTATTCTTACTGTTATTGTTGTTCAGACGGAAAGCCTTTTCCGGCAAATTATACAATTCGTAAACAAGCGGAACAGGCTAAATTACTGCAACAGGCGGTAGGTGTACCGGTAGCAGCGCAGACACAGCCGACAGTCTTGCAGCCTTGTATCAATGCCTGGATTTCCGGAGATATTTTTGCCGATGTGCAAAAGCCGGCTGCATTGCGGGGGGATGACCGGCGTTTTTATTATACCTTGTTTGCCCGCATTTGCGGCGTAGAGGACAAGGCTAGCTATCTGAATACGTTATTGCAGCTTTATTTAAATTTATCGGGCGCTGAACGGCGAGTAGTGGTGTTGGAACAGCAGATTGGATTGCCAATGCCGGATGAGATTGCGCAAATTCGAAGAAAAAATTATCAGGACAGGACTGATATGCTTCTCGATTTGGCACAGAATATCGTTTGCACAGTATCGGATTTGCAGCGACTGCTGCGGCAGCAATTTATTTCGTTTTTACAGGAAACCCTGCAATCTGACGGCAGGCTCAACCGGCAACTCAACCAAGCTGTTTATCTGCTTTGCTGGCTGCGCCGCTATCAAAACCAGCTTTTTGGCCAATGGCAGCAGGGGGATGTGGGCGTGCTACTGTTTTTGAGTCCCTGTCGCAATGAAACAGAACAATTATTTTTGCGTTTTTTGGCACGATTACCAGTCGATGTTGTCATTTTTTCGCCGAATTTAAATTTAAATGCAAAAATAGAGGATAAATATCTTTATGAGAAGAAATATACTATAGCTATGGATGTTCTCCATTATCCTACGGAAGGGACTGTGCAGTTAGGTACGGTGGCTTATCATGCGGAACAAGAGCTGACGGAAACTTTGTATCAGGATAGCGGTCTTTATCGAGAGCAGCAATATCAAAAAGCCAGAGCTGTGGCGCTCAAGACTATGTATGAGGAAATCTACATTTTATGGCAGCAAGAGGAAAGCTATCGCCCCAATTTTCAAATTGTGCAGGATGAAGTGCTGATGCCGGTTATTTTTGCCAAGGTTTCCGGTGTAAAGGACGGTAATGTGCAGAATTATTGGAATGATGTGCAAAAATTATTGGTGAAGGACAGCTTTTTCATCCGTCAAGCTCCCTTTGTGGAAAGCACAGCACCCAATGACTTTAAGCAATATGTTGCCGATTTTTTCCGCAAAGGCTTGGTGCAAAAGCAAAAACTGAAAGGGCATAAGGTCTATCCCTACAGCTATTTGCGGGAAGAAATGCAAGACTATATGCTGGACAAGCTGCAGCAGTTGATTGATTTAAAATTGATTCGGGGTACATTCCAAAACGGTACAGAATATACCATTGTTGCGACTGTATTGAATTTGGAAAAGAATATTGTGCGGCTCATTCAGAAAATGGACTTTACCAAGCTGGCGCCCAAATTGGTGCTGGTGAACACAGGAGAAACCGTTTATTCACTGGAGGATAGCATTATCGCAGCCTATTTGCACTTGCTGGGTTTTGATATCGTATTGTTTGCTCCTACTGGCTACCGTTCTCTGGAGCAGTATTATACCCAGCCGGTGCTGACGGAGCACGTCATCGGTGAATATGTATATGATTTAAAAATTCCAGCAAAACTAGCAGGAGACGATGGTAAACGCAATCGCGGCTCCCTGCGGGATTTATTATTAGGAAGAGGGCGATAAAATGGCAATTGATTTGGGACGAAAAACCGATAGTACGGTGCAGGCACCGGCTACCATCGAATTAGAAGTGACGCCTTATGATATCCAGGAAGATCGGGCGCAGCTCAATCAAAAATACGTCAATTCGGCAGAGGTAGATGCGCTGACCAGTCAGATTGTTGTGGATGATTTGGAAACCATCGTAACCTTTGGCAGCGAGGTGGCTGAACAAATTTCCGAAACGTCGGACGTTGTGTTAAACAGTATGAATATGCGACAGATTGACGAATCAAGCGAGATGCTCAATTTGCTGGCCAAAATCATGGACCGCTTTGATATTGATGAAATCAAGGATGACCCCGGTTTTTTCAGCAAATTATTTGGTGGATTGCGCAAGCAACTGGATAAAATTTTAGATAAGTATAAAACGATGGGCGATGAAGTGGACAAGATTTATGTAAAATTAAAGCAATATGAAGCAGAAATCAAGACGTCCAATCAAAAATTGGAAGATTTATTCCAGTCTAATGTCAATTATTATCATGAGCTGGTTAAATATATTTTGGCTGGTGAACAGGGCATTGGCGAATTAGAGGCTTATATTGGGCAGCGGCAGCAGGATATGGCCGCCAGCGGTGATGCATCTATTCAGTTTGAACTGACCACGCTGGAACAGGCCAAAATGATGCTGGAACAGCGCACCCACGATTTACGCATTGCAGAAAATGTGGCGATGCAGTCTATTCCTATGATTAAAACCATGCAGTATAGCAATATGAATTTGGTGCGTAAAATTAATTCGGCCTTTATTATTACGTTGCCAGTGTTTAAACAGGCGCTGGCGCAGGCAATTTTATTAAAACGGCAGCGTATTCAAGCGGAAGCCATGTCGGCTTTGGATGAAAAAACCAACGAAATGTTGCTGAAAAATGCTCGCAATACGGTGGAACAGTCTAAGATGACAGCGGCTATGGCTTCTGGCAGCTCTATTAAGGTGGATACCCTGGAAACCACTTGGCGCACCATTGTCAATGGCATTGAAGAAACACGGCAAATTCAGGAGTCTGCGAAAAAACAGCGGGAAGAAGACCAGAAGCGCTTAAATGCCATCAAAGCTGATTTTAACCAGCGATATCATGTCAATGGTTAAAAAATTTTTGGAAAGTAGTTCTATCAATTTAAATAAAAGACTAACTATTAAAAGTCAAGTCCTAAAATGAAATTTTTTGAATGAATTGCA
>CABQBF010000148.1 GCA_902462325.1 uncultured Peptococcaceae bacterium | reverse complement strand
ACCTGGGAAGTGAGCCCGGGTGATCTGTTCTTTGCACGGCCCAGCCAGCTCATCCGTTACACAGCCGATGAGCAGCAGCCGTGGGAGTACAGCTGGGTCGGTTTTAATGGCGCATGTGCCCATAAGCTGACTGCACAGCTGCCTTTTACGGATGACTCGCCTGTGCATCACACACAGGATCCGGAGGGAATGCGTACCGCACTGGCCAACATCTATTCCTCCCGTGGGCTGCAGCCGCAGGACGAAGCCGCCATGGTGGGATATCTGTACCTGTTCATTGCTTCCCTGATGAAGGAGACCAGCGTCGGCAAGCCTCACACGGCTTCTTCTTCCAGTCAGTATGTGCTCAATGCAATCAAGTATATCCAATTCAATTATTCTCACGATATCTCCATCGACGATGTGGCAAAAAGTGTAGGCGTATCCCGCAGCCACCTTTATCGTGTGTTCATGTTGAATGTAGGCAAGAGCCCCATCGATTACCTTACCGAGTACCGTATCAACGAAGCCTGCAAGCTGCTGCGTGCAGGCAATCTGTCCATTGCAGAGGTCGCTGTTTCGGTAGGCTTCTTCGACCAGTTCTATTTTTCGCGGGTATTCAAGCGTGCCAAGGGCGTGCCGCCCAGCAAGTATTTTGCGGCACAGGCAGATGCCCCTGCCGACGGCACCGACCACCAGTAAAGGAGATACTTCATGCCCTTACAGAAAAATCAAGTTCTCACTCTGCAGGTGGAGCGCCTGTCCAGCGATGGCAGCGGTGTCGCCCACAGCCCGGAGGGTGAGACCGTGTTCATTCCCGGTGCAGCGCCCGGCGATGAAGCCCGGGTACGCATCGTCAAGGACTGCAAGCGCTATGCTTTCGGCATTCTGGACGAGGTGCTCAAGCCCTCGCCGGATCGCATCCCGGTGGACTGTGCTGTGGCCGGTCCCTGCGGCGGCTGCAGCCTGCGGCATCTGGACTATGCCGCCGAGCTCCGCGCCAAGCAGGAGAATGTTGCAGACGCCTTTGCACGCATCGGCGGGCTGGATGTTCCGGTCCTTCCCATCGTAGGCTCCCCGGAGATCGACCGATACCGCAATAAAGTCCAGTTTCCGGTCGGAACAGACAAAGCCGGCCGCCCCTGCATTGGTTTTTATGCCGGGCGTACCCACCGTATCGTTCCCTGTCCGGACTGCCGCCTGCAGCCCGGCGTACTGAATGAGATCGGCAACACCCTGTGCGCATTCTTTGCAGAAAAAGGCATCCACCCCTACAACGAGGAGACCGGCAAGGGCCTCGTACGGCATATCTTCCTGCGCCGCGGTGCACACAGCGGACAGATCATGGTTTGTCTGGTATCCACTCGTGCCAAGCTTCCTTCAGCCGAAGAGCTTTGCACCCGGCTGAAAGAGGCGTTTCCGGACATTGTCACCATCCTGTTGAATGTCAACGCAAAAAACACCAATGTCATCCTTGGTTCTGAGACTCACACTCTGTATGGACAGGGGTATATTGAAGACACCCTCTGCGGCGTCCCGGTGCAGCTTGGCCCGCTTTCGTTTTATCAGGTAAACACGCTTGCCGCTGAGCAGCTCTACGGCATCGCTGCCGAATACGCCCAGCTGACACCGGATGACCTTTTGCTGGATCTCTACTGCGGCATGGGCACCATCGGCCTTTCCATGGCAGACCACTGCCGTGAGCTGGTGGGCGTAGAGATCGTACCCGAAGCCATCGAAAGCGCCAAGGCCAATGCCGCCCGCATGGGTGCAGCGGTTTCCGCCAAGAGCCGCTTCTTCTGCGCCGATGCCGGGCAGGCGGCCGCACAGCTGGCCGCCGAGGCCCTGCACCCGGATGTCGTGATGCTGGACCCGCCCCGCAAAGGCTGCGACGGGGCCACCCTTTCTGCCGTGGTACGCATGGCCCCCCGCCGGGTGGTCTACGTCAGCTGCAACCCCGCCACCGCCGCCCGGGACGCCGCATGGTTGGAACAAAATGGGTATCACGCAGAGAAAGTGCAGCCTGTGGATCTGTTTCCAAGGACGAAGCATGTGGAAGCGGTTCTCCTTTTGACCAAACTCAATGTCGAGCGACACATCGAAGTGGACGTCAGCATGGATGAACTGGATGTGACCGCTGCAGAAAGCAAGGCGACTTACAACGAGATTCGGGATTATGTGTGGAAACACCATCAGTTAAAGGTTTCCAATCTCTATATCGCACAGGTGAAGCAGAAGTACAGCATCATCGAGCGAGAGAATTACAATAAAGCGAAAAATGAAAATGCAAAGCAGCCCAAGTGTCCGAAGGAAAAAGAGGATGCGATTGTGGAAGCATTAAAGCATTTTCAGATGATATGATAACATGTATATTTAAGGAGAAACAAGTCGGAATGAATATTCTTGTAGATGAAGTACTTCCCAATGGCGTTCATAAATGGAAAGGTACTTCGCAAGAAAAAGAATGGACACTTTTTTGTGGAAATGCAGTTGATGCTTTAAAGAATATTCCTGATGAAAGTGTTCATTGCGTTATAACTTCTCCGCCCTATTATAGTCTTCGGGATTATGGCGTCGATGGCCAAATTGGACTCGAAGATACAATAAATGAATATGTAAACTCTCTTTGCCGCGTAATGGATGAATTGTACCGTGTTCTGCGTAAAGATGGTTTGCTTTTTTTGAATCTCGGAGACACTTACTATTCTGGAAAAGGTGCTTCTCATGGAAAAGACTTAAAGAGTCATAAGCGTAGGTTTGGCATCCGCCCCGTAGATAAAAGCGGTGGTCTTGGGGAACACATTGAACGAAAATCGATTATTGGCGTTCCATGGAGAGTTGCTATCGAAATGACTTCGAGGCGGTGGGTTTTAAGAGCTCCTATTATTTGGCATAGAGATAAAGCTCTTCCTGAATCTGTCAAAGACCGACCTCATAGAAGTTATGAATATATTTTCATGTTTGCAAAAGATCGAAAATATTTTTTCAATCGAAAACCTCTTGTTGACAAACAAATCGATGAAGATGTCTGGACTATTACTCCGCGTCCTTCCGGCTCTGAAATTGAAACCGCCCCATATCCTGACGAACTAGTATCTCGATGTCTGGATATTGGGTGTCCCCCAGAGGGTGTCGTTTTGGATCCCTTTGCCGGAAGCGGTACAACAATGAATGTTGCTCTAAAATCCGGACATTCTGCAATTGGTATCGACATCAACTATTCTTTCTGCGAGTATATTATAAAGCATTTGGAGGAGTAAAATGTTGTATATTTCTTTAGAATATATTCTGAGCTCAATCCAGCAATTAAAAAATGTTCATACATTTATTGGTATAACATTTTTAACTTGTAAAAAGAACAATCTTCCCATCGAAACCCCAGTCACTTTCCCGATGGATAATAACACTAAACTTTTCATGGATGATGTTCATAAAATTTGTCCGTCATCCAGTCACTATTTTCAGCCCTATCAAACCAACGCAAAAAAGCAGTGGCTTGCACCAAAATATCCATCAGCAGGTCTTCAGGCGATCAATACTCAGACTTTTAAGACAGCTTTTATTCATGATCGAAATGGAAAATATTGGGCATGGTCCAAAGATTATGTTCAACGAATTCAGGAAATTGCTATTCCAAAATCTGAGAAGAGAGTGCCTATTTTCGCTATGGCTATTTGGACTTTAAAAAATCACAAATGGCCGGACACAGCAACTCTTGAGGATATTGTCGAGAAATTTGTGAATGAGTATCATCTAACTAAAAATGAGATTTCTGCATTATTTTCAAATGAACAATCATTTCCAAATGTAGCTGTATTTCAAAATACGCCCGTCACATGGAATCAGCTTTCAGTTAATCTCTCCAGTCCGCCAGATGCTCTTCCTGACCAAGAAGGTACTCTTTCAAAGCTTGAATTAACAAATGTTGGCCCATGCGACCATATTGAAATGAATTTATCTCCGCGCCTTAATATCATTACCGGTGATAACGGATTAGGTAAAACATTTCTTATGGATTGTTCTTGGTGGGCCCTTACAAGCACATGGACAGGTAACGAAGCACGTCCAAAATATGCTGAAGGTCGTCGAAAAGCTACTATAGGGTTTTCCATAGCCGGAAAATCGAAAATGCCTCAAGAGAAAACTGTTCTTTACGATAATAAAAATTTAACTTGGAAAAGAACTGCCGATTCGACAACTATTCCGGGTTTAATTATTTATGCATTGGTAGATGGATCATACGCCGTATGGGATCCTTCAAAAATTAATACTACCTCAAATGTATTTACTAAGCAACAAATTTGGGATGGCTATGGAAGCCGTATCGAAGGTCTAATCAGAGATTGGGTAAAATGGCAAAATTCTCCTCAAAAATATCCTTTTGAAATTTTCAAGAACGTCCTTGCCGAACTATCACCTCCCGATATTGGCAAACTCGTTCCGGGAGATGCAGTACGAATCCCAAATGACAGTAGAGAAATCCCTACTATCCAATATCCGTATGGTATTGTTCCTATAACAAACTCCTCTGCCGGCATTGGAAGAATAATCACTCTGGCCTATTTGATTGTATGGGCATGGAATGAGCATAAAGAAAATTGTAAGCTCAGAGGCCTTCACCCAGATTCTCGCATTGTAGTTATGGTTGATGAATTGGAAGCACATTTGCACCCCAAGTGGCAAAGGACTATTCTCCCTGCTTTAGTTGAAATCCAGAAATGTTTAGCCGCAGAACTTGAGGTTCAATTTATTATTGCCACTCATTCTCCTTTGGTTATGGCCTCTTCTGAGGAAATTTTCAATCCTGACATAGATAAATTGTTCCAGCTTAATCTTGTACCAGAGAACGCAGACGCAACTTTATCTGAAAAGGATTATATCAAATATGGACAAATCGATGCTTGGCTTACCTCATCAGTTTTCAATTTAAATCAAGCAAGGGCTGTTAATGCCTCACAAGTCATCGAAGAAGCAAAAAAACTTCAGCTTAATGATACTGCAACCGATTCTGCTGTTAAGGATGTTCACCAAAAGCTGTTGCATTGTCTTGCCCAAAATGATCCTTTCTGGCCACGTTGGATATACTTTGCTGAACAGCACGGAGTGGTACTATGATTCATATCGATTTAAAACCAGAACCTTCTGATTTTGACATACGAGTTCGACAGCCCGGTAATAAATTTATAGCAGCTCATCCAAATCCAAAAGGTGAGCAATGGCGAAAGAACAACTTCTGGTCCAGATGCAACCAACAATTGTATGATGCTTATGGTGGCATATGTGCATATAGCGGCGAATGGTTTTCAAGAACTACTACTTCTGTCTCTGTTGACCATTTTTATCCTAAAAGTTCACATCCTGAAAAGGCCTATGAATGGGATAATTATCGTTTAACAACCTCTGTAATGAATGCATATAAAGGAAACCAAATTGTTCTTGATCCTTTCGAAATACAAAATGGTGACTTAGAGTTGGATTTTCCATCTTGTCTAGTCAAACCTCGAAAAGATATGAGCCCTGCTGAAAAAAGCAAAGCTTTATCAACTATACAGATCCTTCATTTAAACGATGAAGATCAAGCCAATCGCCGATGTGAAATAATCATGGAATATATATGTGGAGATGTTCGTCGTTCTTTTCTTGAATCCAAATATCCTTTCATCGCCGAAGAACTAAATCGTCAAAACCTATATGATAAAATTAAAAGTATTATCAAACTTCCTCCATGGCAAACTCATTTAGATACTTAATATTTCCATGCACCATACATTTGCTAGAAATTTATTTTTATGTTCTTTAGAAGGCCTGCATCCCTCGGATGCAGTTCAAGGGTTTGGATGTTCCCAACAAGCATTTTGCAGTGCCAGCGATGTTTTGTATAGACGAAAACATTGCTGGCGCTATGAAGCCTCTCAACGTGCTTCCCGTATTTGAAAAAAGGACGCCTGTCCTCGGTGTTTCCCGAGGGCAGGCGTCCTTTGATTTTTGCGGGCAACGAAATTTTTATCAGGACAGGATCATGCGGTCGTTTGCAAACTCACCGCCGCTGGCGATCTGGAATTTGGCCAGCAGGTCAGAAACATGCAGATTCTTCTTTTCCTCACCGGCCACGTCATAGATGATGTGGCCCTCGTGCATCATGATGAGGCGGTTGCCATACTTGATGGCATCCTTCATGTTGTGGGTGATCATCATGGTGGTCAGATGGTTTTCCT
>CABQBF010000147.1 GCA_902462325.1 uncultured Peptococcaceae bacterium | reverse complement strand
AAAGCAGTTACCGAAGAACTGCACGGCCTGGCAGCCCGCATCAGTACGCTGCAAAACCACAAAACCAGAATTAGCACCATGTTTGTAGCCAACCTGTGCGGTTAAAAACTGCAAACCTTATCCATCGACAATACAAAAACTGCTGGAAAACGGGAAAGAACACCTTTATTTCCAGCAGTTTTTCATATTATAAGGTATGCCCCTTTCAAAAAGCAGACAGAAAGCCGCCAGTTTCCTTTTTTACAGCTCTTCCCTGCCTGTTTGATATAATGCTTCATCTTCAATTCCAAACCGTTTTAACGCCAAAAACCGTTTCTACCGGCAGTGCGCCCTCTCCGAAACGATTTTTCCTTTATCTATAACTCCACCAGCACCGCCCGATTGCCATGCTGCCTGATAAGCTGCAGCAAATCAGCAGTTTGCAGCCAGACGGTGGCTCTGTTATCATTGGGATGCACACCAATTTCTCCATCGGCAAAAAAGCTGTTCACCAGCACCTCTACCCGGCAAGCCTGGTCATACAATATCCCCAACGGCGTCACCCAGCCTTTGGGCAAGCCCAGGATATCAATAAGTCCTGCTCGGAGGCAAAGGTCAGCGGACAGCTGGATACCATCTGCCGCAGAGCCTTTAAATCTACCTTTTTATCCTGTCGTACCGCCAGCAAAAAATACCGCTGTTTTTTATCATCCCGTAAAAATAAATTTTTCGCCACCCGCTCCGCTTTGGGCAGATGCAGTTCCTGCCCTTCCGCGCTGGTATAGATCCCTTTATGGGCTGCCAATTCATAACCAATCCCCCGCTCTTCCAGCCAAGCCAGCACCGCCGCCTGTCCCATTTTCAACGATAGTCCCTCCAATCTGTGATGATACCCCTATCTCTATCCATTTCTATCCATGTTTATCCATTTTTTGATAAAGCGACAACATCAGCCGCAAAAAAGACAAGTCTGCCTTAAAACGCAGTATGGTCTCCCTCTCTCTGCCACACCCCATACCCATCCTCCTGGGTAATCTTCGACAGCATCTCATACACGTCGTCGATGGCTTCTTCTTTGCTGTGATAACAGTTGCCCATACTGATATGGTACAAATCCATCCAGTCGTTTTCACAGGCTTTGGTCATAAAAGTCCATTTGTCTGCTTCATTTTGTCCCAAATACCAATACACTTCCTGCCATTTTGGACGAAACATCTCAATTTCCCTCCTTACCGGTACGGATGGCGTACAGCAAGATTCCCGCCGCCACCGCCACATTCAGCGATTCGGCCTGCTGATAAAGCGGAATTTTTACCAGCAAGTCGCCCTGCTTGATGCGTTGGGGGCCGTTGGCTTCGTTGCTGACCACCAAAGCCGTTTTTTGGGGAAACTCCATCTGATAATAATACTGTTTGGCTCGAATATCGGCCACTGCCAATTGAAATCCCCAGCGGTGCAAATCGGCCTGCATAGCCTCCACATCGTCAATCTGATATACCGGCAGTTGAAACACCGCACCCATAGTGGAGCGCAACGTTTTATCGTTATATAAATCCACCGTACCTTTTAAGCACAGCATAGCCTCGGTGCCGGAAGCCAGCGCCGTACGCATAATGGTGCCCACATTGCCCGGATCCTGCACCCCGTCAAGAATTACAATCTGCTCCATTGCAGCTACAGCCTGCCAATCCCACTGACTTTGCTGGGCAATGGCAACAATGCCCTGGGGATGCACCGTATGCAGCACTGCGTCCAGCAAACCGGCCTTCACCAGATAAAGCAAGGTGTGCTCCGGCACCTGTAGCTGCTGTAACAGCTCCTGTTTTTGCTCGTCCACCAGCACCACCTGTGCCGCGTTATGCTGCAACGCCTCCTGCACAAAGCGCAGCCCTTCGGCTACAAATTGCCGGTATTGCTGCCGGTATTTTTTCTGTTGTAAAGCGCGGCACCGTTTCAGCCACTGATTTTGCTCCGATTGAATTACTTCCATAACATATCTCTCTGCCTTCCATCGTTCTATTCTGTACCAGCCAGCAGGTTTTCTGCTTGCTGCAATAAATAGGCTCTGTCATTGCGTGCCGGTTCCAACAACACCTGCTGCAATAATTGCTGCAAAAGCTCTCCAATTTGACGGCCCTTGCAGCCCAGCGCCAGCATATCCTGACCGGAAACAGCCAACTGCTTTAAGGAGCAGCAATCGCCCCGTTTCTGTATCTGCTCCAGCATGGCTTCCATTTGGTCAAAAGGTTCCAAGGGCAGTTGGGCCATAGCATCGCTATGGGCCCATACATCGGCCCGCTTCACCGCAATTAAATTGCGCAGCCCGTCCTCGCCCAAATCGGCTATGGCCTGCCGCAGACAAACATCGTCGGCGGTAAGCAGCCGTTCATGCTGGGCGATTAGTTCCCGCACCTGGGCAATCGTTTTTTTGTCATAGCGCATCCGCTCCAAAATTTTTCCGGCCAATTGGGCGCCTACCAGACTGTGCCCGGGGAATGTATCCCGCTGTCCCTCTCGCTGCCACACAAAGGGCTTGCCAATGTCGTGCAGCAGCATAGTCAACCGCAATACCACCGTAGGCGGCGCTAACGCCACCGCCTTTTTGGTATGGGTAAAAATATCAAACTGATGCCGCCCGCCCTCCTGGGCAAATTGCCAGGTGTGGCAGATTTCCGGCAAAAAGTAAGGAAAACAATCCAGACGGGCCAAAGTTTCCAAACCATAGGCGGCCCAGGAGCTGGTCAAAATTTTATCAAACTCCACCTGAATGCGCTCCCGGGCAATATTGCGCAGCAAATAGCTGTATTGCCGGATAGCCTGCTCCGTTTCCTGTTCAAACTGAAAATTGAGCACACAGGCAAAGCGGATAGCCCGCATAATGCGCAAGCCGTCCTCCTGATAACGGCTGGCCGCGTCTCCCACACAGCGGATGATACCCTGCTCCAAGTCCTCCAAGCCATGAAAATAATCAATCACGCCCTCTTTCGGATGGTAGGCCAAAGCATTGATGGTAAAATCTCTGCGGCTCAAATCCTCCCGCAGGCTGTTGGTGAAAAATACCTCCTTTGGATGGCGATGATCCTCATAAGCGCCGTCGATGCGATAGGTGGTAATTTCCACCGGCATACCGCCCAACAGCACCGTCACCGTGCCATGCTGCAACCCGGTCAAAATCACCTTTTCCTGCCGAAACAGTTCCTGTACCTGTTCCGGCAGAGCTTCGGTGCAAATATCCCAATCCTTAGGGGATTTTCCCAATAAACTGTCCCGCACGCAGCCGCCCACCAAATAGGCTTGCAAATGATGGGCCGCAAAACAATCCAAAATTTGCTGACACTGCCAGGGAATTTCGATTTTCATAAAATACGCCTCGCACTTTCCTGATTTCTATATGAATATCTGCTTCTTTTTACAAAATCTTCTGCATAAAATCAATTTGCTGCCTTTATCATAACAGGAAACGCACAAAATAACAAACATAAAATGATTTCAAGAATCGTTGGCCTGTTCCTTCTAAATTTTTCTTTACTTTTTACCAGAAATCAGATAGACTAGAACTAATTATTAGGCAAAGGCACAGATACCTTGGGGCTATTGCCAAAATTTTATGTCATTATGAATTCTTTTATTGTAATGATACAGAAAATTTTATATAATAAATGTAATAAGAAAGTTCTTATATATGCTTAACATATAAAAACTGGCTAATATCTATCAGAACCAAATTTATAACTTATACACTGGAGGGCATTATTATGAAGCTACACCGTTATTTTTATCCTGATGGCAACTTTGAATTGCTGTATTTATGTGACTATTATCCTGTAGATATGTACAAACAGGAATTTTATAATCATAACTGCAATCGCTTGCTGAACTTCCGTCAGAACATCAGCGACTCCTTAGACTACATCCGTGGGTATCTGTACAACGATCCCTACTGGCAGAGATTAACCAAAGAGCTGGAAGGCGAAGACGTGCATCTGTATGCATTCCCTTCCTGCACCATCGATAACTTTAAATCTGGTTTATATCCACTGGTAGAAGACCTGTGCCGCGCCAACGAATCCTTCTTTGACGCCGCCAAATGTCTGGTGCGCACCAAAACACTGGAAAGCGAAGAAAAAGTTGCCGGTCACATGGCTACCATCGAAAAATCCCGTTGCTGTGAAATCACCGACGAATCCATCGCCATTCTGTTTGACGACGTAACCACCAACGGCGCTTCTCTAAAAGCCGGTCACGACATTCTAAAAGCAGCCGGCTACAAAACCATTATCTGTATCGCCATCGCCAAAGTTTATCATCCAGACGAAGAAGCAGAAGATATCGAAGTGCCTGTCATTCAAAAAGAAAACTAAACGCCCATTTGCGTGAAAGAATGTATCTGGAAAATTGTGCAAAGAAATAAAAAACGATAAAAATCAAAAGGGGTTGTTGCATACAGGCGACAACCCCTTTTTGCTCCCGATTTATAGCTCCGAGCATTACCTTATACCTTATTTTTTCGCTGCACCGGAATCAACAATTCGGTGACAAATTCTTGACTGTTGCGCGTCGTCCAATAATCGGTCACACAACGCTCGTAACAATTTCCCATACATTGATAATGATGGCGCGCAGCCCAGTCCATCATTTTCTGATAGGTTTCCGGCAGGTTTTCATAAGCGCCGATATGATAACAGCTCAGCATCATAGTACCGCCAAACAGCAGGCGGTTTTCCGGCGGACAATCAAAAATCGTCTGCTGCATAATCTGAATGGTTTGACCATCCCCCTGCAAATGGCGTTCAAGCGACGGGAAATGCAAAAGAATGGGGCCTTTGCTTTTATTGCCTAATCCCTCTACAAAATTGGTAAAAGCAATATTAATCAAGGCTTCCAGATAATTTCCGCCAAAGGCCTGCTCCATAAACAAATATCTCTGGCTCTCCACAAATTTAACCGCCACTTCCCGAATATCGCCTGCTAACACCTGCTCCGCTTCCTGAATTAAATCGTACCATTCCTTGATGGAAATATACTGCCGGTGAATTTCCTGCTCCTGTTCATGTAAGGCCGCAATTTTATCCTCAAAAGAAGATTCCAACGCCTGATAGCTGCCGCCTGACAAAAGCCAGCGCATCTCCTCCAGCTTAAATCCCATCTGCTTATAATAGCGAATGACTGGCACCAGCAGCATATTTTGGCGGCTATAATACCGGTAATTATTCTCGCAGATTTTATCAGGCGAAACAAGACCAATCTCATCATAATACCGCAGCGCCTTACGGGAAATATTACAGATTTTGCTTACTTCTCCAATGGAATAATAGGTCTGCTCCTCCATCGCTGTTCTCCTTTCAACCAAAAATATCAAACCAGGTTAAAATGGTGCCGCCTACCGTTAACAACAGCCCCATAATCGTTAAAATATTGACAATGGTGTTGGTGCGGGTCTGATACATCAAATCCAGCTCCGATTCCAACAGCTCCAGCAAATATTTAATTTTATCTATAATAGGCGTAATCTGCTGACTGCTCAAAATAACCTTTTCCAATTCGCCCAGCTCGGTCATATCGATATTTTCCACCCGATTTAACGTAGAAATCAATTCCCGGCGATAATCCTTCGTGCGGCTAATATCTTTACTGAAATTGCCGGTACGGCTCTTTTGAAACGAAGACTGAATCTGCAAAATGCGATGGGCAATGGTTTTAATCGCCATTACCAATTCCACTGCATAGATAATGCCATGATTGACGCCTGCCACCGACGGATTTATGGCAAAGTAAGGATTCATCCCGCCATAATAGTTACTGCCAAACTTCATCTGATTTTCACGATAACGCTGCGCCGCTGGAGATTCCAGCAAATTCAGCAATAAAAAATTACTGCCAAAGGTAATAAACTGCACAAAATCGCGACTGCTCCAATCGGCCTGAATGCGCTGCTCCGCCAAGTGGTCCGGCACATGGTTCCAGCCCTCGTCGCCGCTGATAATGCCATACATACGCTTTTTTTCCTGCGCCATAATGACATCGATATTTTCTAGCTGCCCGAAGCGATTCAACTCAATCAAGTGGGCCAATTGCCGGTGGTTTCCGGCAAGCTGAAGGGTGCGCAGAATGCCTTCACTCATTTCTCTAATAGACAATGTTCTGTCATTTCGGAATGTAATAGCGGCTCCATTGCCGTTGCAGTGATGGAGATAAACCATCTGAGAAGTAGCTGCATTGGAAAATTGTAAATTGAAGGTCAATTTGCCGATATTAATTTCCGGAAACGCCGTAAACAGAACC
>CABQBF010000146.1 GCA_902462325.1 uncultured Peptococcaceae bacterium | reverse complement strand
GTCAGTCAATGGTTGCATAAACCTATGTATAATTTGCGGTATTTAGCTGGCAGCCACGCAGACCGCATTGATTGTTATATGCGGGCCATCGATGATTTATTCGGTCTTTCCGAGCATGACAACCAACAGGGGAAAGATGAGGTGTGAAGGCATGTGTAAAAAGAAGATATTGGTTGGTTCCAGAGATAGTGTGCTGGCTATGTGGCAGACCCAGTTTGTGATTGACCGGTTGCTGGAAGTAACCGATGCTTATGAGTTCGAAATTGTTTCGTTAAAAACCAAAGGCGACAAGATTTTGGATGTGTCTTTGGCTAAAATTGGCGATAAAGGACTCTTTACTAAGGAATTGGAGTTAGGTTTACTAAATGGAGAAATTGCATTTGCCGTACATAGTATGAAAGATATGCCGACTGCTTTGCCGGAAGGTTTGCAGATTTCTTCCATGCTGAAACGGCATAATCCGGCAGATGTGCTGATATCCGAACGATATGATTCTTTTGCTGCACTGCCGCAGGGTGCCAAAGTGGGCACCAGCAGTTTACGCCGCAGAGCGCAGCTTTTGCACCAACGTCCTGATTTGGAAATTCATGATTTGCGGGGAAATCTACAGACTCGTATGCGTAAAATGAAAGAGGAACAGTTTGACGGAATTATTTTGGCCGCTGCTGGCGTAGAGCGGTTAGGCTGGCAGGACAAAATCACCGAGGAATTATCCTATGATGTTTGTTTGCCGGCAGTCAGTCAGGGTGTTATTGGCGTGGAAACCCGTTCTGACGATGCAGAAGTCATTGCATTGGTGCAGTTGGTCAATGATGTAGAAACCCAATGGTGTGTGGAAGCGGAACGGGCTTTATTGCAAGCGCTGGAAGGCGGTTGCCAGATTCCGATTGCCGCTTATGGGCAGCTAGAGGGCAACCAGCTTGTTTTAGACGGCTTGGTCGGCTCTTTAGATGGGAAAACCATTATTCGCGATAGGATTTCCGGCAGTGTCGAGAAACGGTTACAGTTGGGACAGCAACTGGCGCAGCGGCTGGCAGTGCAAGGCGGACAGGCAATTTTAGATGAAATCAGAATGGAGCTTGAGGTATGAAAAACGGAAAAGTATATTTAATTGGCGCTGGTCCCGGTGACATAAAATTGATCACAGTAAAAGGCTTGGAATGTATTCAAAAAGCTGATGTCATCGTTTATGACCGGTTGGCCAATCCGCGGCTGCTCAGTTACCGTCGGCCCGATGCAGAATTAATCTATGTGGGCAAATCGCCGGACCGTCATACCTTAACCCAGGAGGAAATTAATCAAGTATTGGTAGAGGAAGGCTTAAAGGGTAAAATTGTTGCCCGTTTAAAAGGCGGCGATCCTTATGTGTTTGGCCGCGGCGGAGAAGAAGGGGAGGAATTGCGCAAAGCCGGTGTGGCCTTCGAGGAAGTACCGGGCATTACCTCGGCGATTTCGGTGCCGGCTTATGCAGGGATTCCCATTACCCATCGGGATTTTACTTCTACCTTTACTGTGATTACTGGTCATGAAGAACCGGGCAAGGAAACCAGTAACATCAATTGGCCCCGTTTGGCGAAAGACCCCGGCACATTGGTATTTTTGATGGGCGTTGGAAATTTGCCGCAGATTGTAGAAAAATTAATAGCCAACGGCAAGGATGGAAAAACACCGATTGCGCTCATTCGTTGGGGCACCCGTCCAGAACAGCAGGTAGTTACCGGTACCTTGGAAAACATTGTAGCAGTGGTGGAGCAAGCTGGCTTGAAATCACCGGCTATCATCATCATTGGTCAGGTGGTTACGCTGCGGGACACTTTACGTTGGTTTGAAGACCAGCCGTTATTCGGCAAGCGGGTATTGGTGACCCGTTCCCGGGAACAAGCCAGCGTGCTGTCGGAGAAATTAGAAAATCTGGGTGCAGAGGCATGGGAATATCCTACTATCAAAATCAAAGAACCCGATGATTTGACTGCTTTGGACAAAGCTGTGGCCAATGCAGGTATGTATAACTGGATTATCTTTACCAGTGTGAACGGCGTAAAGGCATTCTTTCAGCGATTGCGTGCGCAAAAGCTGGATATTCGCAGTTTAAAAGAGGCCAAGATTTGCGCTATTGGCCCTAAAACGGCAGAAGCCTTGGAAGAACGTGGTCTATTGGTGGATGTGATGCCGGAGGTATTTCGGGCAGAGGCAGTGCTGGAAGCGTTACAGGGCCGCATTCAGTCCGGTGATAAAATTTTGTTGCCCCGTGCCGATTTGGCTCGCCAGGTGTTGGTGGATAGTCTGAAAAAATTAGGGGCACAGGTGGATGAAGTGGTGGCTTATCAAACTGTTTTGGCTGATGCTACCGACACCCAACTGTTGTTGGAAAAATTGCGGGCCGGTGAAATTCATGTGCTGACATTTACCAGTTCTTCTACCGTGACTAATTTTCTTCAGTTATTAGGGGAACACCGTCAGTTATTGCAAGGCATTACAGTGGCCTGTATTGGGCCGATTACAGCAGAAACCGCGAAAAAGAACGGCTTATCTGTTGACATTTGTGCCGAGCAATATACCATTGATGGCTTAGTGGAAGCAATTCGAACCTATTTTGCGCAGTGAGAACTGTTTAACGGCAGCAAAAGTTGTTTATATCTATAAAAAATAGAGTTTAAGAAAAGAGGCAATGGGCATGTTTCCAGAAACAAGAATGCGCAGATTTAGAAAAAATGAAACCATCCGCAGTATGGTGCGGGAATCGAGAGTGCATACAGAGCAGTTGATTTATCCTATTTTTGTGGTGGAAGGTGATGATCAGAAAAATCCGATTCCATCCATGCCGGGCATTTATCAATATTCACTGGACCATTTGCTGGAAGAAGTGAAACGGGCTGTAGAAGTCGGCATTCATAGCATTATTTTATTTGGAATTCCGGCAGAAAAAGACCCGGTAGGCAGTCAAGCCTATGCGGAAGATGGCATTGTGCAGCAGGCTATTCGGAAAGTGCGGGCGGCTTATCCTGATTTGGTTATTATCGCTGATTGTTGCTTGTGTGAATATACCAGTCATGGTCATTGCGGGCTTGTCAGTCCAGAAGGTGAAATTCTCAACGACCCAACGCTGAGCCTTTTGGCAAAAACAGCCGTGTCACAGGCTGCAGCCGGTGCCGATATTATTGCGCCTTCCGATATGATGGATGGCCGCGTGGGCATGATTCGCGCTGCCTTAGACCAGGCAGGCTATACCGATGTGGCGGTGATGGCTTATTCAGCCAAATATGCGTCAGCTTTTTATGGGCCTTTCCGAGATGCGGCAGGCTCCGCGCCTCAGTTTGGTGACCGCAAAACCTATCAGATGGATCCAGCCTCCAGTGTACGGCAGGCCATGGCAGAAACTGAACTGGATGTAGCAGAAGGGGCTGATTATATCATTGTCAAACCGGCGTTGTCTTATCTGGATATTATGACAAGAACTAGAGAAGCTTTTTATCAGCCTGTGGTAGCTTATAATGTCAGCGGTGAATATGCCATGGTAAAAGCTGCCGCCGCTAACGGATGGATTGATGAAAAGAAAATTGTGATGGAAATTATGACCGGCTTCGTGCGAGCCGGCGCCGATTTGATTTTGACCTATCATGCGATTGATGTAGCCAGATGGCTGCAGGAAGCAAACAAATAAAAATTGGCAGCAATCATAATAATTTATAATGAGAGGGGATTTTATAACGATGGATTTTTCGAAATCTCAGCAATTATATCAAAAAGCAGTTGAATTGATTCCCGGCGGTGTAAACAGTCCTGTCCGTGCGTTTAAAGCAGTAGGTGATTTTCCTGTTTTCATCGAAAAAGGGGAAGGCTCTAAGCTGTACGATGTGGACGGCAATGAATATGTAGATTACATTTGCTCCTGGGGACCGTTATTATTAGGCCATCAGCCAGCCTCTGTGACAGCCGCTGTACAAGAAGCACTGTTAAAGGGCAGCACTTACGGTGCGCCGACGGCATTAGAAGTTGAAATTGCGAAATTGATTGTGGATGCAGTACCGTCGGTAGAAATGGTGCGTATGGTAAACTCCGGAACAGAAGCCACGATGAGTGCTATTCGCTTGGCCCGTGGTTATACCAAGCGCAATAAGCTGGTGAAATTTGAAGGCTGCTATCACGGTCACGCCGACCATCTGTTGATTAAAGCAGGCTCCGGCGCTTTAACCTTTGGCGTGCCTTCCAGTCCTGGCGTACCGGAATCGATCGCGTCCGAAACCTTAACCGCTACCTATAATGATTTAGAAAGTGTGAAAAACTTATTTACCCAATATCCAGATCAAATTGCCGCTGTTATTGTAGAGCCGATTGCTGGAAATATGGGTTTGGTGCCGCCAGCAGAAGGATTTTTAGCAGGGTTGCGGGAAATTACCAAGGAACATGGTGCTTTGCTGATTTTTGATGAAGTTATCAGCGGATTTCGCGCTTCCTACGGCGGTGCGCAAAAGGTATACGATATTATGCCGGACTTGACCTGTCTGGGTAAAATCATCGGCGGTGGTCTGCCGGTGGGTGCTTACGGCGGTCGTAGAGAAATTATGGAACAGGTCGCTCCAGTGGGGCCGGTTTACCAAGCTGGCACCTTGTCAGGCAATCCGGTTGCCATGGCGGCTGGGATTGCAACATTAAAAGAATTAGCCCAACCAGGCGTTTATGAAGCGGTAGAAGCCAAAGCGAAAACATTGGCTGTCGGCTTACAGGTTGCTGCTGAGGAAGCTGGGGTGAAAGTGGCCATTAATCAAAGCGCATCTTTGCTAACCGTATTTTTCACCGCCGAAAAAGTAGATAGCTACGTTGCTGCTATGAAATCCGATACAAGTAAATTTAAAGTATTCTTCCAGTCTATGCTGAATCAGGGAATTTATCTACCGCCATCGCAGTTTGAATGCTGGTTTGTATCGTTAGCCCATAGCGACGCTGATTTGGATAAAACCATTGCCGCTGCCAAACAGGCTTTTGTTGCCGTGGCCGCAATGTCCTGATTACCATCTGGAATGAGAGAGGTGTCACTGTGCAGGAACAGAATGCATATTATATCAGTCAAATTTGCAGTCAAAATGCGCTGTATACCCAACAGACTGGAAAAACAAAAAAATGTTTGACCCATACTTTCGGTTGTCAAATGAATGAACGGGATTCGGAAATTCTGTTTGGATTTTTGACGGAGATGGGGTATGAAAAAACAGACAAAGAAGCAGAAGCCGATTTGGTACTGTTTAATACTTGCTGTATCCGCGAAAAGGCGGAAAGCAAAGTGCTGAGCCAATTGGGAGAACTCAAAAGGTTAAAGCAGCAAAAGCCGGACATGATAATTGGCGTTTGCGGCTGTATGATGCAGCAAAAAGGCATGGCTGAGTTAATCCGTAGCTCTGCACCTCATGTGGATCTGATTTTTGGAACCCATAATCTGCATCGTTTTCCTGTCTATCTGTATCAGCTTTATCAGGGCGCAGGCAGACAAATTGAAATTTTGGAGAAAGAGGAAGCGGTGCAGGAAGGCTTGCCCGCTTACCGGGACTATCCTTTTAAGGCGTTGGTGAATATCGTTTATGGCTGCAATAACTTCTGCACCTACTGTATTGTACCTTATGTGCGGGGGCGGGAACGAAGCCGCCAGCAGGCTGATATTGTGCGAGAAGTCCGACAACTGGTGGAAGACGGAGTAGTAGAAATTACCCTGTTGGGACAGAATGTGAATAGCTACGGTTTGGATTTGCAAAATGGCACCACCTTTGCCGGGTTGCTGCGCGAATTGAATCAAATTGAAGGGTTGCGCCGTATTCGCTATATGACCTCCCATCCGAAGGATTTAACGGAGGAATTGGTGAAAACCATCGCAGAGAGCAGTAAAGTGTGCAACCATTTTCATTTGCCGGTACAGTCGGGTAGTAGCCACGTGTTGCAATTGATGAACCGCCGCTACACCAAAGAGGATTATTTGCGTTTAATTGAGATTATTCGTAAATATATGCCAGAAGCCGCTATTACCACAGATATCATTGTAGGCTTTCCCGGTGAAACCGAAGCAGATTTTTTAGAAACTGTCGATTTGGTGCGGCAAGTGAAGTTTGACAGCGCTTTTACGTTTATATATTCCAAGCGCACCGGTACGCCGGCTGCCCGCATGGAAGACCCCGTTTCTTTAGAAGAAAAGAAAGAACGGCTACAGCGCTTAAATAATGCGCTCAGTCACATTAGCCGCGGAATCAATGATAAACTACAGAATACCGTGGTAGAAGTCCTGGTGGAAGGGCCCAGCAAAACCAACGATGCGATGCTGAGTGGG
>CABQBF010000145.1 GCA_902462325.1 uncultured Peptococcaceae bacterium | reverse complement strand
TGGCTACCGTTTTGTCGGTGGATATGGACAACACACCGGATGTGCTGGCTATGGGGGGTGCTTCGGCAGCGCTGCACTTATCCCAAATTCCGTTTATGGGCCCGATTGCCGGTGTGGTAGTCGGTCTGGTAGGCGGAGAATTTATCATCAACCCCAATCAGGAGCAGGAAGCCAAAAGTCTGATGCATCTTACCGTTGCCGGTACGGCCGACGCAGTGATGATGGTAGAAGCCGGCGCCCAAGAAGTGCCGGAAATGACCATCTTAGACGCCATCATGTTTGGCCATGAAGAAATCAAAAAAATCGTAGCCGCCATTGAAGAATTTCGGGCAGAAGCGCTGGAATTGGAACTGGCCAAAGAAAAAGTGATGCCAGAACTGCAAGTCATTCCAGAAGAAATCGAAGCGGCTGTTAAGGACTATGCTTACGAAAATCTGCTGGAAGCCATCCGCATCAAAGAAAAACATGCCCGCGATGCCGCCGCCGAAGCTGTGAAAGAAGAAGCGGTGCAGCATCTGTTAGAGCAGTTCCCCGAACAGGAAGAAGACCTGCGGGCTGCACTGGACGCGTTAATGAAATATATTGTGCGTCGTCTGATTACCGTGGACAAAATCCGTCCCGACGGCCGCGCTATGACCGAAGTTCGTCCGATTACCTGTGAAGTGGACATTTTGCCCCGTCCTCACGGCAGCGCGTTGTTCACCCGCGGACAAACCCAGATTTTGTCCACCGTTACTCTGGGCGCTGCCCGGGAAGAACAGATTTTGGACGGTCTGGACAGCGAAAGCAGCAAACGGTACATTCATCACTATAACTTCCCGCCCTACAGCGTAGGCGAAGCCCGTCCAATGCGGGGACCGGGCCGTCGGGAAATCGGCCATGGCGCTTTGGCAGAACGGGCGTTGGAACCGGTTATCCCTAGCGATGAAGAATTCCCCTACACCATCCGGGTGGTATCGGAAGCACTGGAGTCTAACGGTTCCACCTCCATGGGCAGCGTTTGCGGCAGCACCATGTCGCTGATGGCAGCCGGTGTGCCCATCAAACGGCCTGTTTCCGGCGTGGCTATGGGCTTAATTCGGGAAGAAGACCAATTCAGCGTATTGACCGACTTGCAGGGCTTAGAAGACGCCCTGGGCGATATGGACTTTAAAGTGGCGGGCACCACCGAAGGCGTTACCGCCATTCAGATGGATATTAAAATTGCCGGCATCAACCGGGCTATTTTGGAACAGGCGCTGAAACAGGCCCACGACGGCCGTATGTTTATCCTAGGCAAAATGCTGGAAGCCATTCCGGCTGTACGTCCAGAGCTGTCTAAATATGCGCCGCGAGTACTGACCATGATGATTAATCCCGATAAAATCCGCGATGTAATCGGGCCCGGCGGCAAGGTCATCAAGAAGATTGTGGAAGAAACCGGCGTTAAAATCGACATTGAAGACGATGGCCGCGTGATGATTATGTCCAACGATGCCGAAGCCTCCGCCAAAGCAGTCAAAATCATCGAAGATTTGACTGCCGAAGTAGAAGTAGGCCGCACCTATCTGGGCAAGGTAGTACGCATTACCGATTTCGGCGCCTTTGTAGAAGTGTTGCCGGGCAAAGACGGCTTGGTACACATCTCCCAGTTGGCGTTGGAACGGGTGAAAAAAGTAGAAGACGTGGTAAAAGTGGGCGATGAAATCATGGTAAAATGTATTGAAATCGACAAACAGGGCCGCGTGAATTTGTCCCGCAAGGTTTTGCTGAGCAAAGAAGATAAATAAAAGGCCGGTAGGCAAAAGCAAGCTGCGGATTCTGTCAGAGTCCGCAGCTTTTTTGCTGACAAGAACAGTCGTCAGATAATCAATTTTATAGGATATGAGGAGGATACTAGCATGGAAGCAAATATCACAAGAGAGCAGGCGGTAGCGCTGCTGCAGAAATATAACAAGGAGCCCTTTCATTTAGAACATGCCTACACCTTAGAAGGTGTCATGGGCTGGTATGCCCGGGAATTGGGCTATGGTGACGACGAGGAATTCTGGCGTTTGGCCGGATTGCTGCACGATATCGACTTTGAATGCTATCCCGACCAGCATTGCCAAAAAGCGCCGGAACTATTGCAGGAGATTGGCGCCAGCGATGCGCTCATTCACGCCGTTTGCAGCCACGGCTATGGGTTGGTGTGTGATGTGGAGCCGGTTCATCCGATGGAACAGGTGCTGTTCGCTGTAGACGAGCTGACCGGCCTAATCGGCGCCGGCGCCCGGATGCGCCCGTCTAAAAGCGTGATGGACATGGAAGCGGACAGCGTGAAGCGCAAATTTAAAGATAAGCACTTTGCCGCCGGTTGCTCCCGGGATGTCATCCGCCAGGGCGCAGAACGGTTAGGCTGGGAATTAAACGATTTGTTTGCCAAAACCGTTCTGGCCATGCGGGATTGTGAAGCCGCTGTCCGAGCGCAGATGGCATAGATAGTATAAAAGAACAGAAAAATATCAGGCCCCCGATGCTGTTTTGTTTAGTATCGGGGGCCTGGCTGTTGGCCGTTGCTTTGCGCGCTTTGTCAGCCTTTAACCTTGGCCGATGGCGCAGCATACCAGCGCGGTATCAGACTTGGGTGGTGTTTTGCTGCTGGAGCCGTTCCCGCTCTTTTTTTAGCTGTTTGGCGCGGTAGCGTTCTTCTTCGCTGAAAATGCAGCCGCAGTATTTTTGCATATAAAGGCCCAGCTCCCGGGCTTTGGCCTGTCCCTCCTGAAAACCCACGCGGAAGTCCCGATAGAGAAAGGTCACGCCGTATTTTTGGGCGGCAGCTTCCCCAGCGGCGATGAGGGCTTCATGCTTTTGATAGGGGCTGACCAGCAGCGTGGTGCTGAAGCAGTCAAAGTGATGCTCTGCGGCATAAAGCGCTGTTTGCTCCAGCCGTACCCGATAACAGTAAAAGCAGCGGTGGTCCAAATCGTCGATGACCGCTTTCACAAAGCTGCGCAGACCGTAGGTGTTGTCGATAACCAGAGGCAACTGGATCGACTTGGCGTATTCCTCCAGCGTGGTCTTGCGGCTGCGGTATTCAGTATAGGGATGGATGTTGGGATTGAACCAGTAGGATACCGGCTCGATGCCCTCCTGGCGCAGACTGTCCACACAGTAGATAGAGCAGGGGGCGCAGCAGGTATGCAGTAACGTTTTCATGGTTTGGGATGCTCCTTTACTTCAGATGACCGATAATTGGCTTGCGCTTGATTTTCCGTGGGAGCCGCCGGTGTCGGTGTGCGCGGCGCAAATTCCATGCGGAAATTGACGTATTGCTCGCCGGGCTCCATATAAAAGATGGCGTTGTAATGGTTGCCGGCCTTGGATACCAAGTCGTTGACCTGCATTTTTCCGGTGGCCAGCAGCTCGCTGGCCAAGTCGGCGGTTAACGTCACGCCCCGGGCTTGCAGATACTTATTATTTTTCCAAAGACTGAACTTGCATTGATGGGCCTGCCGAAAGCCGTCGCAGTAGAAGGATTTATCGCTTTCAATGACATTGCAGCCGCATTTGGGGCATTTGCCCACCACCCGGCGCAGCATGCCCTTGCGGCTCACCGCCTGTACTTGCGTCAGCGACTGATTGTCAAGCACAATCTGCTGCACATACTGGCGGATTTCTTCCATAAACCGGGTCGGATTGCCCTTGCCGTCGCAAATTTCCTGCAATTCCAGCTCCCATTGGGCCGTCATTTCCACCTGACGGATAGACTCAGGCGCTAGCTGTATAAAGGTTATGCCCTGCTGGGTGGGATACAGACTTTTCTTGCGCCGCTCCACATAGCCCACCGTAATCAGCTTTTCAATGATACCGGCGCGGGTGGCCGGCGTGCCTAAACCCTTGCCTTTCATGCTCTCCTTCAGCGATTTATCGTCAATCTCCCGACTGGCCTTTTCCATGGCCGTTAGCAAGGTGGCCTCGGTGTAAGGCTTGGGCGGCGCGGTTTTCTTTTCCAAAATCGCCATGCTGTCCAGATGCACCGGCTGATGCAAGGCAATGCCGGTTAAAATCTGTTCCTCCTCTTGCTGTTCGCCGGCCTTGCCGTCCTCCTGCTGGGCCGCCGGTTTGGCCAAAAGGGTGCGTTCTACCAGCGTCCAGCCCTCGTCCACCATGATCCGTCCGGTGGCCTTGAAGGTGTCCTTTTGATTGTCCATGGTGATTTCCAGCTTTGTTTCCTCAAAAATTTTCTTGCCCGATAACGCCGCAATCATGCGAACCATAATCAGCTTCAGCACATTGTTTTCCCGCTGCGTCAGCCGATTGGGCTGATATTGTTGGATGCGGTTGGTTACAATAATGGCGTGGTGGTCGCTGACCTTGCTGTCGTTGATGATGCGCTTATCCAGCGGCAGCTTCTTACTGGCAATCTGTTTGATGAAGGGCACGCTCTCCTGATAAACAGCGGCGATTTTCTGCAAAAGCTGCGGAATCAGCGGCTTCATATCGGCAGTCAGATAGCGGCTGTCGGTGCGGGGATAGGTAATCAGCTTGTGCTTTTCGTAAAGGCTCTGGGCAATACTCAGCGTTTCCTGGGCCGTATAGCCAAAGCGGCGGTTGCTCTCCCGCTGCAGTTCGGTTAAATCAAACAGTAAAGGCCGATCCTCGGTTTTGCGGCTGGTATCCAGCTTGGTCACAGTGCCGTTGCTGCCAGTCAGTTCCTGTTGCAGCTTGAGCGCCTGCTCCTTTTGTGCTAAGCGATTGACATTGCCCCGGTGCCACAAGGCCCGCAGCGTGCCAAAACGGCCCTCTAACTGAAAATAGGGCTCGGCCTGAAAGGCTTCGATAGCCTGCTGCCGCTCCACAATCAGGGCCAGTGTAGGCGTTTGTACCCGGCCCACCGTCAGCTTGGTGCCGTAGCGCAGCGTAAACAGCCGGGTAAAATTGATGCCCACCAGCCAGTCGGCCTCGCTGCGGCAGCGGGCGCTTTGATAAAGTCGCTGGTACTGGGCGTTATCCTTTAATGAGGCAAAGCCCTCTTTGATGGCTTCGTCGGTCATAGAGCTAATCCAGAGCCGACGGATGGAGCAGTTCTGCGGCGGCTGGGAAAGTTGCAGCACATATTCAAAAATGAGCTGTCCTTCCCGCCCGGCGTCGGTGGCGCAGATAATTTCCTCGCTGTGCGCAATGAGCCGCTGCACCACCTGAAATTGACTTTTGGTAGCCGGCACAATCTCATATTGAAACTGCGTCGGCAGAATGGGCAGCGTGTCCAGCTTCCAGAGCCGGTATTCTTCGCCGTATTCCTCCGGATTGGCCAACTGCACCAGATGGCCGATGCACCAAGTAACCTGATACCCGCCGCCCTCCAGATAGCCGTTTCGTTTTTGATTGGCGCCCAGCACCGCGGCAATATCGCGGGCTACGCTGGGCTTTTCTGCAATAACCAGTTTCATGTCCTACCGTCCTTTAATCTGCCAAAAGCAGTATCATGGGTTCGTTCTGATGTCTGCCTGTTATTGTATCACAAATTGTGCCGTCGGTTACAGGATTTTTTTAGAAATTTCTATTGTATGCTAGGATTTTTATGATATACTGAACAAGTAAATACCGTGCTGCGCACAGACAACTCTTTTATTGGCGCGGTCTGGCGCTGCGGTTGGCTTGAACAATATAGGAGGGATCCGTTATGAATTTTACAAAAATGCACGGTTTGGGCAATGACTTTATCCTCATTGATTGCCTTGACGAAGCCCATTTTATCCCAGCCAAGCTCTATCAGTCGTTAGCGGTGGAGCTGTGCGATCGTCATTTCGGCATCGGTGCCGACGGCTTGCTGCTGGTGCTGCCTTCGGCCCAGGCCGATATTCGGATGCGTATCATCAACAGCGACGGCAGTGAAGCGGAAATGTGCGGCAATGGCATTCGTTGCTTTGCCCGCTATGTGTATGAACAGGGCATCGTTCCCAAGAACGTGATGACCATTGAAACCTTGGCCGGCATTATGGTGCCGCGCATCCTGTTAGACCAAGCAGGCAAAGTGGCGCAGGTGGAAGTGGATATGGGCCAGCCCATTTTGGAAAAAGCAGACATTCCCATGACAGGAAACGGCCAAGCGGTCAACGAAACCATTCAAATTGAAGATAAAACCTTCCAGATTACCGCAGTCAGCATGGGCAATCCCCATTGCGTGATTTTTGTGGACGACGTAAAAAATTTTCCCATCGAATATTGGGGGCCGCGCATCGAAAAAAGCGCCTACTTTCCACGCAAAACCAACGTGGAATTTGTGCAGGTACTCAACGAGCGCGAAGTCATTATGCGGGTGTGGGAACGGGGCGCGGCTGTAACCCTAGCCTGCGGCACCGGTGCTTGCGCTACCACAACAGCCTGCATCCTAAACGACAGAACCGGTCGCCAGATTTGCCTGCATTTAGACGGCGGCGATTTACAAGTGCGTTGGGACGAAGCAGACAATCATTTATATATGACCGGCCCGGCCA
>CABQBF010000144.1 GCA_902462325.1 uncultured Peptococcaceae bacterium | reverse complement strand
TATGCAGCCGGCGAGCGCCTAAGTTTTCTGTTTGCTCGTTTAAGTTATAGGCGATGGTGGCTAGCTGGCTGATGGCTTCATCAGTAAAGACGAGTTCTACGTCTTCTGTTTGTAAAAGCTGGGTGTACTGCTTGAGCAGCGAATTGTCCGGCTCCCGTAAAATCCGTTCCAAATCCTGTTGGGACAAATTTTCCAGATAAACGCGAACGGGGAAACGCCCCTGTAGTTCAGGAATTAAATCGGTAGGTTTGGCAACATGGAATGCGCCGGCGGCAATAAATAAAATATGGTCAGTACGGATATTGCCATATTTTGTTTTCACCACGCTCCCCTCTACAATGGGCAGGATATCTCGCTGCACACCTTCCCGGGAAACGTCGGGGCCACTGCTGCTGCCCTTGCTAGCAATTTTATCAATTTCGTCTAAAAAGATAATGCCGTGATTTTCTGCTAAAGCGATGGCTTCCTGCTTTACATCGTCAAAGTCCACCAATTTTTCCGCTTCCTGCTGGGTTAAAATTTTGCGGGCCTGTTCCACAGTTACCTTGCGTTTTTTCATTTTCTTCGGCATAAAGCTGCTGAACATCTCGCCAAAATTGCCATTGCTGTCATCTACACCCATGCTGGCCAGCATGTCATTCATGGAGTTGCTGTCTTCTACTTCAATGTCGATATAGTCTTCTTCTAATTCCTGTCGCCGCAGCTTTTGCTTTAAAATTTCCCGTTTGTCCTTCACAGTTTGCAAATCAGCATCATTGTCTGTTAGGTTGGAGGTGGCAGCAGTACCGTTGTTAAACAGCAGTTCAAAGGGATTATTCACGGCCGATTTCTTTTTGGGCATAGGCGCCAGTAAATCTACCAGCCGGTCTTCTGCTAAGCGCTGGGCCTGCTGTTCTACTTCCTGCATTTTGGTTTCATTTACCTGACGGATGGCGGCTTCTAATAAATCGCGAATCATAGATTCTACGTCGCGGCCTACATAACCTACCTCGGTAAATTTGGTGGCTTCCACTTTTACAAAGGGGGCTTGCACCAATTTGGCCAGGCGACGGGCGATTTCCGTTTTCCCCACGCCAGTTGGCCCAATCATAATAATATTTTTGGGACTGATTTCTTCTTGTTGTGCTTTGGGTAAACGGCTGCGACGGTAACGGTTTCGCAAGGCAACCGCTACGCTCTTTTTGGCCTCTTGCTGACCGATGATATATTTATCCAGCTCGGTTACAATCTGTTGCGGTGTCAAAATCTCCATGATACCCCTCCTACTGTACCTGTTCTACCGTAATATGGTTATTGGTAAATACGCAAATTTCACTGGCAATTTCCAGCGATTTGCGGGCAATCTCCGCGGCGCTGAGATTGGTATTCTGCATAAGGGCTAACGAAGCTGCGTAGGCGTAAGAGCCACCGGAACCGATAGCGACGGTGTCAAAGTCCGGCGTAATGACCTCGCCGTTGCCAGAAAGCACTAGCAATTCTTCTTTGTTGGCTACGATCAGCATAGCCTCCAGATTTTTTAAAACTTTATCAGATCGCCATTCCTTGGCCATCTCCACCGCTGCCTTGGTTAAATTTCCCCGGCTAGACTCCAAATGATTTTCAAATTTTTCAAATAAGCTGATAGCGTCTGACACGGAACCGGCAAAACCAGTAACCACTTTGCCGTGATATAAAGTGCGCACCTTTTTGGCCGAATGTTTCATGATTACTTTTTCGCCTAGAGTCACCTGACCGTCACCGGCAATGGCAACCTGGTCGTCTTTTTTTACTGCCAAAATCGTTGTCATATTGTTCCTCCTCTATACAAAATTTTTCCGCAGTGCTACGCCCGCGGATGCGCTTTGCGATAAATCTGTTGTAAATGACTGCTGGATACTTCGGTGTAAATCTGCGTGGTAGAAAGACTTTCATGGCCTAATAACTCCTGAATTACCCGCAAATCGGCGCCGTTGTCCAATAGATGGGTAGCAAAGGAATGGCGAAATACATGGGGCGTTACCTTGTATTTCAGCGCTCCTTTTTTGATGTATTGCTCTAAAATATATTCCACACCGCGGCTGGTTAGCCTGCCGCCCTGATGATTTAAAAATAAAGCTGGCTCATCTTGCTTCCATAAAAGCGGGCGGCCATGGTCCACGTAATGCAAAATGGCGGCTTGCGCCTGTTGTCCTACCGGAACAATGCGCTCCTTGCTGCCCTTGCCCCAAATGCGCAACATTCCCTTTTGCTTTTGTACGTCATCTACGTTCAGCCCTACCAATTCCGATACCCGCAGTCCTGAACTGTAAAGCAATTCAAAAATTGCTTTATTGCGTAGTTGCAGGGGTTCTTCGCCGGACAAAAAGTCATCTAAAAAGGCGGTCATATCGATTTCGTTAATCACCGATGGTAAATGCTTTTCTTTTTTGGGTGTAGAAAGCAAATCAGCGGGATTGTGTTCCAGCCAACCCTCTCGGTTCAGATATTTGCAAAAACTTTTTATTGCCGCTGTTTTACGGCTGAGTGTGGTCTTTTTCAAATCCTGTTCCTTTTGCAAGCTGGCCATATAGTAGCGCAAATCTCGATATTCCAACTGCTCCAGCAACAAATGCTCTTTGTCTAAAAATTGACCGAACTGCTCCAAATCTTTCTGATAGGCGGCAACAGTGTTGTCAGCGCTGCCCTTTTCATTTTTGAGCCAATTTAAAAATTCTTGCAGATAAACAGCGTATGGATGATCAGACATTCCACCGTCACCTTCTTTTATTGTGGCATTTTTATGTATCACGCCCTTTTGACCGTTCTAACAACCAAAAGGGACTTTCTTGCAATCTTAACGTCTCAGACGCAAATTCTAATTTTGCGCGGTTTCCAGAAAAACTGCCAAATCCTCCAGCGCTCGCTGGGCAATCTTGCCGTTTTTTTCTTTTTTATTGCGGATTTTTTGCTCCAAACCGGGAAACAAGCTGAAATTGATATTCATAGGCTGGAAATGCTTACTGTCCGCTGTAACAATATAATTCATTAAACCGCCGATAGCGGTAGTCAGAGGAAACTGCAGCAAGCTCTGTTGTTGATACATGCGGGCGGCGTTAATTCCTGCCACTAAACCGCTGGCAGTGGACTCCACGTAACCTTCTACGCCGGTAATCTGCCCGGCCAAAAATAATTGCTCTTTACTCTTAATCCGGCCGGTGGCTGCTAAAGCTAAGGGTGAATTGACAAAGGTGTTGCGGTGCATAACGCCATAGCGCACAATTTCTGCTTGCTCTAAGCCTGGAATCATTTGCAGCACCCGCTTTTGTTCGCCCCATTTCATGCGGGTCTGAAAGCCTACAATGTTAAAGAGTGTCCCTTCCTGATTATCCTTGCGCAACTGCACCACTGCATAGGATTGCGCTCCGGTCCGTTTATCCACTAATCCCACCGGCTTCATGGGGCCAAATAACAACGTCTGCCGTCCACGGCTTGCCATAACTTCAATGGGCATACAGCCTTCGAAAAATTTCTCTTTTTCAAACTCTTTTGTCTCAATCAACTCGGCGCTGGTCAGCGCATCATAAAAGCGATTGTATTCCGCCTCTGTCATCGGACAATTCAAATAATCGGCATCGCCTTTATCATAGCGAGAAGCCCAGAAGGCTTTTTCGTAGTCAATCGACTCGGCTGTCACAATAGGCGCCGCAGCATCATAAAAATACAAATCGTCCTGTGCGGTCACCTCTTTGAGATATTGGGCCATAGCACCATCGGTCAGCGGTCCGGTGGCAATGATGGTGATTTCATCATCTGGAATTGCACAAACCTCTTGATATACAATCTCCACCAATGGATGCTGCTGCAGTGTTTGAGTAATCTGGGCAGAGAATTTTTCTCTGTCTACAGCCAAGGCACCTCCCGCTGGCACTTGGTTGTTATCGGCACAGTGCATAATCAGAGAGTTACAGCGGCGCAGTTCCTCTTTGAGCAGTCCTACCGCATTTTCCAGATTATTGGCCCGCAGCGAATTACTGCAAACCAGCTCTCCAAACCCGTCGGTATGATGGGCCGGAGAATATTTATGGGGCCGCATCTCATAAAGCCGCACCGGGATGCCCCTCTGTACAAGCTGCCATGCGGCTTCTGAGCCGGCCAAGCCTGCACCGATAACATTAACTTTCTTGTTGCTTGCTTTGTTCACCTGGTTCAAAATTACACTCCTTATTGCTGCAAATCACTAAAGTTCCTTTTTTGGTTTTACGCTCTACCAAAATGCTATCGCATTTGGGGCACCGCTGGCCGGTAGGACGATCCCAGCTGACAAAATCGCATTCTGGATAATCACTACAGCCATAAAAGGTGCGTCCCTTTTTGCTGCGCCGCAACACTACTTCGCCTTTTTGACAAACGGGACAAATCACGTTGATTTTTTCCAATAGCGGTTTGGCATTGCTGCATTCTGGAAAACCGGGACAAGCTAAAAACTTACCAAAACGCCCCATTTTGATAACCATATTGCGGCCGCATTTTTCACAGATTTCATCGGATACCTCATCTTCAATTTTCACCGGCCCGATTTTTTCCTCGGCGGCAGCCAGTTCCTTTTCAAAAGGACCATAAAACTCGCGCAGAATATCCTTCCAATCATACTGGCCTTCTTCGATTCCATCCAGTTTGCTCTCCATGCCGGCAGTAAAATTAACGTCGATGATATCAGGGAAATGCTCCTTTAACAAATCTACCACCAAAGTTCCCAATTCGGTGGGATAAAACTGTTTGGCCTCCCGCACCACATAATTACGGGCCAGCACTGTTTCTACAGTAGGCGCATAGGTGCTGGGACGGCCAATGCCTTTTTCCTCCAGCGTTTTAATCAGCGTCGCTTCAGTATAGCGAGCTGGCGGCTGCGTAAAATGCTGTTTGGGCAGTAACTTTTCCGATGTTAGCTGCTGTCCCACTTCTACAGGCACCAGTTTCTGATTATCCTCGTTGTCTTCCTCTTTACTTTCCTCATAGACCTCCATATATCCTTTAAAGGTTACGATGGTGCCGCTGGTGGTAAAATCGTACTGACCAGAGCGCGTAATGATGGTAGTCTGTTCCAACTGAGCAGAAGCCATCTGGCTGGCTACAAACCGCTCCCAAATCAGTTTATACAGTTTATATTGCTCATTGGACAAATATTCCTTGATAGACTCCGGCGTTTTATCCACATAAGTAGGCCGAATTGCTTCGTGGGCATTCTGCGCATTATTTTTATTTTTATATTGTTTCTGCTCTTTGGGCAGATAGGCTTCCCCATAGCGTCCTTTGATAAAGGCTGCTGCATCAGCCTTAGCCACGTCGGCAATTCGGGTAGAATCTGTTCTCATGTAGGTAATCAAGCCCACAGAGCCTTCTTTTCCCAACGCCACGCCTTCATAAAGCTGCTGGGCTACCCGCATAGTCTTTTTCGCTGTGAAATTCAGTTTACGATAGGCGTCTTGCTGCAAACTGCTGGTGATAAAAGGTGCGGTAGGATTTTTTGTTTTCTTCTGTACTTTAATGTCGGCTACTAGATAAATCGCGTCTTCCAACGCCTGCAGAATGGTCTGCATTTCTGCTTCCGAATGAATTTCTGCCTTTTTGCCGGAAATTTTACTGAGCTTAGCGGTCATCTTGTTTTTGCCGCTTAACAAAATCGTATCCAGCGACCAGTATTCTTCTGGAATGAAGCTGCTTATTTCTTCCTCCCGTTCACAAATCAATCGTACTGTTACCGACTGCACACGACCAGCGCTAAGCCCTTTTTTCACCTTGCGCCATAACAATGGACTTAGCTGATAGCCGATAATGCGGTCTAACACCCGTCGTGCTTGCTGAGAGTAGACGCGGTTATAGGCCAGCTGCCGCGGATTTTTTACCGCATTTTTCACTGCATCCTTGGTGATTTCGTTAAACTCAATTCGGCATTTCTCATTGGTGTCAATCTTTAAGGTTTCCATCAACTGCCAGGCAATGGCTTCTCCTTCGCGGTCCGGGTCAGGCGCTAACAATATATGGTCGGCTTTGGCGGCTGCCCGTTTCAGTTCTTTAATTTTATCGCCTTTACCGCGAATGGTAATATATTTCACTTCAAAATCATTTTCAATATCAACGCCAAACTGACTTTTTGGCAGATCGCGTACATGTCCCAAGGAGGCTAAAACCGTATATTTATTTTTCCCCAAAAATTTTTCAATCGTTTTTGCTTTTGACGGAGATTCCACGATCACAAGCGTTTTTCCCAAAATAAACACCTCAACCTACTCTGATATATTTTCTGCCAATCATCTGCTGTATCAATCCATAGAGCTCTAGCATGCTCAAAATAGGCATCAGTTCTGCCATGGACAATCTAGATAGATATGCAAGTTCTTCTATTGTAATGGGTTCTGCAGTAACATATTGCAAAACCTGTTCTTCTTCCTTTGTTAAAGTCATGGTTGCCGTCGGCGTATCTGCAGCGGCAAATAAGGAATTCTGTCCATATTCGTCCAATACATCGGCACCGCTGGTAATCAACCGCGCCCCTTCCTGTAAAAAAC
>CABQBF010000143.1 GCA_902462325.1 uncultured Peptococcaceae bacterium | reverse complement strand
GGGCAAAAAATATAAAAATAAATATTCCTGTTTTTTCAGGGTGCCGCTGCAAACAAATTTAGGCGAACGGTTGATATTCCAATTGAAAAACAATGTAGGAAAAAGCGTATCAGCCCAAAATAATATTTTAACCATAAAATTTTTCAGCATAGAAGCACTGGCCATAGGATGATATTGTCGGTAAAAAGCAGGCAATTGCTGCAAGCGTTGTTGTATGGTTTGCTGTAAAAGCGCGTCATCAGCACGGTACTGCAATTGTTTTTGCGGATTGTCCCAATTTTGGCTGTAATAAGTGATTTGTTCCGGTTGTGGTAAATCAGGAAATTGAAGCAGACGCAGAGCGTGTCCTGTCTGTTCTAATTGCCGGTCTAATTGCCTTAATTCATCTAAAAACGCAGGTTGATTCTGACAACCAATCATGCGAATAAAATAAACATCCTTTACCTGATGACGAAAAGCACCGTTGACATTGGCAAACGCAGAGAAGGTCGTGAGCTGCATGGGATTGTAACGAACTTGAAAGGTCTGACTGGACATAAAAACATCTCCCTGATGAATGGAAAAATAAATAACAGCATAGACGAAATCATTGTGTATCAGTTATCAGTTTTCTTCAGTATAGCAGATTTTTCGGGCACTGTCAGTACGAAATTGGCATGGAAAACAATTTTATTCCATAAAGTTCTAAAATTGTTTTGATCGGCTGTCCTTAGAATCTGTTAAAAATCAAGCAGAAATTGGAAGCACTTTCTGCTTGAAAAGTCTGTATAGACTTGTTATAATATTAAAAATAAGACAATGGAGAACCTTTAAGTCAGTCCTGTGAGGCGGGCAAGGTAAACACATGCATTGATACGGATTATTAGGGGATTCGTATGCTCTGATACTGTCATTTTACCGGGCCGGACTGTGTCCGGTTTTTTTATTGTCTTGGATTTGTTTCTGACTGCATAGTTTAAGGAGGTAGACTTATGCCAATCGCAAAGAAGGACCTAATCCACCTCAGCGATTTATCGGTGGAGGAAATCTGGCAGGTTTTGGACAAAGCAAGGGAAATGAAGCAGGTGTTGGCAGGTGCGGATAAAAAATATCCCATTCTGCGAGGAAAATCGGTAATCAATCTTTTTTATGAAAACAGTACCAGAACGCGGTCTTCGTTTGAATTTGCCGGCAAATATCTGGGCGCTGATGTGGTGAACATTAACACCAGCAGCAGCAGTGTAATGAAGGGCGAGTCGCTGAAGGATACAGCGCTGACCTTAGACCGGCTGGCGCCGGATATTATCGTGATGCGGCACGGAGCCAGCGGCGCCCATGAAATTTTGGCCAAGCATGTGAAGGCTCGGGTTATTAATGCCGGTGATGGTGCTCACCAGCACCCCACTCAGAGCTTATTGGATTTATTGACCATTGTAGAGCATAAACAGAGCCTGGAAGGCTTGAAGATTGCCATTGTAGGCGATATTCTGCATAGCCGGGTAGCCCGCTCCGATGTATGGGGCTTTCGGGCTTTAGGTGCTGAGGTGACGCTCTGTGCGCCGCCAACGTTGATGCCAGCTAAGGCGGCAGAGCTGGGAGCGAAAATCAGCTATCATATGGAGGAAGCTATTCAGGATGCCGATGTGATTGTGATGCTGCGCATTCAGCTGGAACGGCAAAAGGCAGGGATGTTCCCATCTATTCGGGAATATGCTGCTTTTTATGGGCTGAATGGTCAGCGGCTAAAGCTGGCTAAACCAGATTGCTTGGTAATGCATCCCGGTCCGATTAACCGCGGCGTAGAAATTACGCCGGAGGTGGCCGATGGTATGCAGGCGGTCATTGAGGAACAAGTACACAATGGTTTGGCTGTGCGCATGGCCTTATTGTCCATCATGGGAGGTGCGGTACAATGATGTTGCTGAAAAATGGTCATGTGGTAGATCCTGCCCAGAATTTGAACGGTAAGGCTGATATTCTCCTAGAAGGAGATAAAATTGTGGCTGTAGGACCGGAACTGGCAGCGGACGGTGCGCAGATTGTGGATTTGACTGGCAGAGTTGTGATGCCTGGGTTTGTAGATATGCATGTACATTTGCGGGAGCCGGGACGGGAAGATAAGGAAACCATTGCAACCGGTTGTCAGGCGGCTATTCACGGCGGTTTTACCTCCATAGCCTGTATGCCCAATACTACGCCGGTGGCCGACAATGAAGCCGTGGTGGAAGCGGTATTGTATAAAGCCTGCAAAGCCAACTTGGCCGATGTTTATCCCATTGCCTGTATTACCAAGGGACAGAAGGGGGAAGAACTGACCGAGATGCTGTTGTTGCATCAGGCTGGCGCTGTGGCGTTCAGTGATGATGGCAGAACGGTGCAGAACAGCGGTGTATTGCGTCGGGCCATGGATTACAGCAAGGCGTTAGACGGTTTGCTGATTTCTCACTGCGAAGATGAAGATTTGTTGGGCAGCGGTGTTGTCAATGAAGGGATTGTCAGCACAGAGCTGGGCTTAGCGGGAATCCCCAATGAAGTAGAGGATTTGATTATCGCCCGGGATTTGATGCTGGCCAAATTGACTGGTTGCCGGCTGCACATTGCTCATGTCAGCACTGCCGGCGGTGTGGCGCTGATTGCTAAGGCCAAAGCGGAAGGAGTACGGGTAACGGCTGAGGCGACGCCCCATCATCTATGCTTGACGGAAGAGGCTGTGCGGGGGTATGATACAAATACCAAGGTAAATCCGCCGCTGCGCACGGAAGCCGATAGGGCGGCATTGTTCGCTGGACTGAAGACCGGAATTATCGACTGTGTTTCCACCGACCATGCGCCCCATACCATACAGGAAAAAGAAGTAGAATATATGTATGCAGCCAATGGGATAAGCGGCTTGGAAACGGCTGTACCCCTTATTTGGACTGACTTTGTGACCACCGGTCAGCTTACGCTGGAAGAATTAGCGCTCAAAATGAGCAAGCGACCTGCAGAAATTTTAGGCATTGCCAAAGGCACTTTGGAGCCGGGACGACTGGCAGATATTGTGATAATTAACCCTGAGCAGGAAAAAATGGTTGACCCAGCACAATTTTATTCTAAGGGCAAGAACACGCCCTTTGTCGGCAGAATACTGAAGGGCTGGCCGGAAATGGTAATAAAAGGCGGGCGGATTGTTCTGAAGCAGGGCGTATTAGTGTAAAAAAGGAGTGGAAGCTGCAAATGAATGAAAAACTGATTGTTGCATTGGACTATGCCTATGAAAATGAAGCGCGGGAACTGGTGAGCCAGCTGGACGATGCCGTAGGTTATTACAAAGTGGGGCTGGAGCTGTTTTTAAACACCAGAGGCAGCATCATCGATTATTTGAAGCACAAAGGCAAAAAAGTATTTTTGGATTTAAAATTTCACGATATTCCTAATACGGTGGCGCAGGCAGCAGCTTGGGCAGCCTCCTTTGGAGTGGATATGTTTACGCTGCACGCTTCCGGCGGTGCAGAAATGATGCGCTCCAGTGTGGAAACCGTATCGGATATTTGTGAAAAGTTGAATGTGAAAATGCCGCAGATGGTTGGCGTGACGATTTTAACCAGCTTTGATGAAAGAGGCATCGCCCGGGTCGGCTACAAGGAGAATATTGCCAATACGGTGCTCAATTTGGCGAAGCTGTGTCAGGAGTCCAATATGCGGGGCGTAGTGTGCTCTCCCCATGAAGTTACGGAAATTAAACAGGTCTGCGGGGATGACTTTTTGACAGTCTGCCCGGGGATTCGTCCGGTTTGGGCGGCGAAAGGCGACCAGAAGCGTATCACCACACCATCTGATGCCATTAAGATTGGTGTTGATTATATGGTAGTTGGGCGTCCGATTACCAAAGCAAAAAATCCACAGGAAGCAGCATTAAAAATTGTAGAAGAAATTGGAGGCGTTGCAGAATGAGTTTGACGTACGAAGAAACATTACAGATTTTAAAAGAAACAGGTGCTTTGAAAGAAGGACATTTCCGTTTGACATCGGGGCTGCACAGCGACCACTATGTACAGTGCTCCCAGTTGCTGAAATATCCGCGCATTGCGGAAAAGGTTTGCAGTGCGCTGGCTGAAAAATTTGCCGATAATAAGCCCGATGTGGTAATTGGGCCTGCTATTGGCGGAATTTTAGTAGCCTACGAAGTAGCCCGCGCCTTAGATGTTCCTGCGATGTTTGCTGAACGGCAGGAAGGTGTGATGACATTGCGCCGTGGGTTTACTGTAGAACCGGGTCAGAAAGTGCTGATTACCGAAGATGTATTCACCACCGGCGGTTCCGCACAGGAAGTTGTGGAATTGGTACAGAGCATGGGCGGCAATGTGATTGCAGCCGGCTCGATCATCGACCGTACCGCTGGCAATACGGTAAAATTAAAAGTGCCGTTCCAATCCTTGATTAAATTTGAATTCCAAACCTTTGATCCATCAGATTGCCCAATGTGCAAGCAGGGCATTCCTGCTGTAAAACCAGGCAGCAGACCAGATAAAAAGTAAACGGATAACATAAAAATTGGCTATCATATGCAGGAAAGAACTTTTACGTCCTGCTATGATAGCCTTTCTTTTTCAGCAGTGTTCCGCATACCAGCGACGGCGGCATTCGGCATTCAGCAAGGTTTCGAATTGATAAAACTGTTCATCGCCTACTTCTGCGCGGAGCCATTGTACGGTTTGCCCCAAATACATGCCTTCCGCTTTATTCTCCACAGCTGTCAGACTTTTGCAGCAATCTAAAAGCTGCTGCTGGTCAAGTTGTTGCAATAAGACAGCCAAATCTTTCATGTTTTTCGCCTCTTTTCGTGTAAAATTTCTTATAAAATCACTTTCTTAATAAATACCCTATCAGAACAAGTTTTAATCTTGCAGTGCATGCAGGAAAGATTTTTATCTTGGCAAGAAGAGGGAGGATGCAGTAAAATGCTTTGCAAAGAACGTGAAGATTTGTTGCAGCTTGCATTTGTGCTGCGAAACAAACGAGAAAAATATTTTTGCTGCCACTTCACGATATCAAGATAAGGTTTTACGTGGAACTTCTGAAAATAGGAGTTGATTATGACGGATTAAGGGCCATATTTTTTTAGAAAAAATATGGCAGAAATGTAGCCCTTTCTGTGCAGAAAAAAGTTGAAAACTGGCTTGCACTCGAATTCACAAGCAATGATACGCATATTGCATTTGCTTGGAGAACAATGGATTTAAATAGGCGGAGCGGCTTTTTTCTTAAAGTACAAATACATTATTTTTTGAGAAATAGGTTGAAAATAGTTTATATAGTATAGCAAATTAAGAAAAAAATCTGTAAATGTATTCTATAAATTTGCTCCATAGATAAAATCTATAGTCATATAAACAAGTTTAATGTCAAAAATCAAAATTGTTTAATCCTGAAAAATGGCTTAATGAAGCCTGTACAAGAAATTTTGTGCTGGCGTTCACGAATGACTGTAGATTTTTATTTATTGATATTATATAATAAATTCAGCTTAATCTTTACAAGAAGTATTATTCAAGTAAAAGTAAAATATAAAGGGAGAGTGGTACTGTTGACGCTGAATGAAAAGCAAAAGCAAAATGAAGAACTGAAACGCGAGTTCCTCAAACGGAGCGGCGTGGATGTTTCCAAATGCTATCAGTGTGGGAAATGCTCCGCAGGTTGTCCGGTAGGCGACCATATGGACATTCCAACCAACAAAGTAATGCGTCTGGCCCAGATGGGGCTGATTGAAGATGCCATGAAGAGTCATGCAATCTGGCTGTGTGCTTCCTGCACAACCTGCACGACACGATGTCCAAAAGGGGTAGACGTTGCTCAGGTAATGGAAACCCTGCGAATTATGGCCAAGGAACATGGTTATGTGGCAGAAAAGAATGTGGATAAGTTCCACAGCGTGTGGATGGGGATTATCGGGAGTATCGGCAGAATGTACGAACCTGGTCTGATTGTCGGCCGTAATGTTTCCACCGGGAAACTGTTCCAGGATACTTCTTTCGGCATTCCTTATATCACGAAGCAGAAATTAAAGCTGATTCCATATAAATCTAAAAACATGGATGAAATTAAATCTCTGATTGCCAAAGCAGAAGCGATGGATCGGGAAGAAAGGGGCAATAAATAATGGATTACGCATACTATCCTGGATGTTCCCTGGAATCGACAGGGATTGAATTTCATATGTCCACCAAAGCAGTCGCAAAAGCGTTAGGCATTAATCTGGTTGAAATTCCGGACTGGAACTGCTGTGGCGCCAGCAGCGCCCATGCCAGAGGCCACTGGATTTCTTTGGCACTGCCTGCCCGTAATATGGCTATTGCAGAAGCAGCCGGTTTGGACGTGGCAATTCCATGTGCAGCCTGCTATGGCAGAAGCAAAAAAGTAGAAATTGAAGTAACCAAATCGGAAGAAGCCAGAGAAAAAATTGAAGAAATCATTGGCCGTCCTTATACTGGGAAAAGCAAAGCCAGAAATCTGACCGATATTTTTTATCGTGATTTAGGACCTGCCAAGATTGCCGAAAAGGCTACAAAATCTCTGAAGGGTCTGAAGGTTCTGACTTATTATGGCTGCCT
>CABQBF010000142.1 GCA_902462325.1 uncultured Peptococcaceae bacterium | reverse complement strand
ACACATGCACACCGGTAGAGCAAATGCCGGCGATTAAACTGGCTTCCAGCATATCGCCGGAAATGCGGGTATCCTTCCCGATTACCACTGCAGGCTCTTTATCGGGCAAACCGTCCCGCTGCAGCACATAGGCGGCCGCCCGCCCTAATTGATAGGCCATCTCCGCTGTCAAAACGGTATTGGCTTCTCCTCTTACACCATCAGTTCCAAATAGTTTCAATTTATTTCCCCCTCATCCTGATTTGTCGTTTCATTGTCCATATGATTCTCAATAGCATTATCATCAAAAACAGATTTTTCTGCAGCAGTAACGGTGACCTGTACCGCAGCAGGCGTTAATTGACCGATTGTCAAATCGCCGCTGTAATTCACTTGCACCGGCAGCTCATAATCGCCCTCGCTTAAACCGCTGCAATCTACATAAAATTGGATACGGCTCAATTCCCGCTGACTTTCCAGCAAAGCGTTGCTGCCGCTTAAAATCACCGTTGCCGACTGCTGTCCCAGCGTGACGGTATATCCGTCCGGCACATGGTACAGCGCAATATCAGCGGTATAGCTGCTGTGATTTTGTTTCTCCTGTATTAGAAAATGAACGGCTACCTGTCCAACACCCTGAATGGATACCTTGTCATCGGTGTGCAGATTTACCTCCAGCGTACTTTCCGCCGTAAGCTTGCTCAAATCAATGGCTTCTGTTTCTATATCGGATACGGCTTCCAAATCTTTGCTGAGCCCTGTAATGATAACGGTTCCGGGAAGTACTTCAGTGCTTTCCAGTTCATAACCGGCAGGCACTGTGCCGGTGGTGCGTACCCGTACCGGCACCTCTTTACTCTGCACTTCATCAATATGCAGCGTCACTTTATCAGGGGCAACCGAAAAACGTTCCACCAAACTGGGCGCCTGCACCTGCACGGCATATTCGCCGCTGCCAACGACAGCGGCGCTCAAATCCACTTCCGCCGTAAAATCATCGCTGCGCAGACTGTAGGTATCGGCTTCTTTGCCGCGAATGGTAATGCGCACCGTCTGTACGCCGCCTTCTACCGCCAAATTGTCAGCCTGATTGACATACTGCACCGGCACATCAAAATGTTTGGTCACAAAAGGATTGCTCTCCGCGTCGGCATAAAACCACAACACGATTGCGCAGACAACGGCCAGCACCTTCAAAAGCCAATCATTTTTTCCCTGCGCTGCCTGCTTTTCTGTCATGGTCATCCCTCCACTTCTGCAAAAATGATTTGGGCGCGTCGCTCTGCAGCCCTTCCAGCAACGTCCGCCGCAATGCCGCTTCCCCGATATTATGCTGCAACTGTCCGCCCTGGGCGATGGAAATGGCGCCGGTTTCCTCCGACACAATGCACACAATGGCGTCGCTCACTTCAGAAAGGCCAATGCCCGCCCGATGGCGGGTACCCAGCGCTTTGCTGATTTTATTATTTTCCGACAGCGGCAAATAACAGCTGGCCGCCAAAATGGTATCATCTTCAATAATAACCGCGCCGTCGTGCAGCGGCGTATTGACAATAAAAATATTGCCCAGCAACTGGCTGCTTACATGGCCGTTGATTTTGATGCCGGTATTGACATATTCATTCAATCCCACTTCGCGCTGCAAGGCAATCAACACGCCGGTGCGGGTGCGGCTGGACTCTGCCAGAAAGGGCACCAACTGATTGACCACGTATTCCACTTCGGCGGCCTCTTTATTCCGTTTGCCGCCGGGCAGAAAACCGCCCACGCCGGTTAAAAAACCGTTGTTGCCCAACTGCTCCAAACCCCGGCGCAATTCGGGCTGAAACACAATAGGAATGGCAATTAACAGCAGCGTTTTCACCTGCTCTAAAATCCAATTGACGGTGGTCAGCCCTAAAACGCTGTTACTGCTGATCGCGCTCAACAACAGCAACAGCAAGATGCCTTTAATCAACTGTACGGCTCGGGTGCCTTTCACCATAGAAATTAATTTATAAATCAAAATCGCAACGATGGCAATATCCAGAATATTGATGGGATTTAACAACTGGGTCAGATCTGCCACATAGCACCAGCTCCTTCCATAAGTTCTCTTAAAACGGCGCAAACAACGCTTATCGCCAGCGCGCATCACGCTTTTGCAAGCGTTCTATGCTTTTATTCGCTGCCCTACTGTCAAATTCTTTCTCCGCAGCCAAAAGAATCTCAATAAAATTTTATTTTCCTATTGAAATCCCCTTTCTTTTCTGTTCAACTCTGCTATAATAGGTTTTATCGCGACAATATGGCAGTCTGGACAGGCTGTTTGTACCGATTACCATTATAGCCTATTTTACGGCCAGCAACAAAACTATTTTTCATATTTATGATAAATATCTTTATACAATGTTTCATTTCTGTCAATATTTCCTTCATAGATATCTGTTGACAAAGAATTTTTCGCAAACATTTTTCGCAAACATCTGCGTTTATGACTGCGAAACCTTCTCCTGTCTTTGCCCAAGGTCAGAAAGAGATGATTTTATGAAAAAAATTTATTTGCCCCGTTGGGTTCCCTGGCTGACGTTACTCTTTATGCTGATTGGTCTCTTTTTTATGCAGGAGCTGCAAGTACAAAGTTCTATCAGCGCCGCCTCCACCGACCCAAAAACAGAGGTGCTGATTTCGCTGATTACCAACTTAGAGGCAGAAACCGCCGCTCAGGAAGAACGGCTGGCTACCATTCGGCAAGAAACAGAAACGGTGATTCATCAATCCACCACAGGGGAAACCCAACTGAGTGATTTACAAAAGCAACTAACAGAGCAGCAAATTCAGTCCGGTCTTACTGCGCTGGAAGGGCCGGGCCTTGTTGTCACCTTAGATGACAACAACAGCGGTTTGGCCGGTGCGCCCGGCGAGGACGCCAACCGTTATGTCATCCATTATGAAAATCTGCTCTATCTCGTCAACGATTTGCGCAACGCAGGCGCCGAAGGCATCAGCATCAACGGACAGCGCATTGTGGTAGCGTCGGAAATTCGCTGCGTAGGCAACGTAATCTTAATCAATACGACCCGTTTGGCTCCGCCATACGAGATTTCCGCCATCGGCGATCCCCACACCCTGGAGGATGCCATCAACAGCAGCGCTACCTATCAGCAGCTAGCTCTGAGCGGCTTTCCCGTCAGCTATAAAGCAACCAGCAGCCGCAGCAAGACGATTGTTCTGCCCGCTTACACCGGTAGCCTTTCGTCTAAAAATTTAACCGCTGTCACAGAAGAAGAGGAGGCGTAACTATGGTCTGGCTTATCCCGGCCCTCGGCTTGTTAGCCGGTATTTTACTGGGCTCCATCATTTCCATTCAAATCCCGTTGGTCATGGCCAAGTACCTTTCCATCGCCGTGTTAGCTGCGCTGGATTCGGCGCTGGGCGGCATCCGCGGCATTTATGAAAACACCTTTAACGGCATTGTGCTGCTGACCGGCTTTATCTCTAACGCCTTACTGGCAGCTTTTCTGGCCTTTTTGGGCGACCAGCTCAGCGTAGACTTATACATGGCCGCCGTATTCGTATTCGGTGTGCGGATTTTCCAAAACCTGTCATCCATCCGCCATTATGTATTATCCAAATTTTTAAAGAAGCACAACTTACATGCGGCACAGCGCAATGATTAATCAGGTGTTCTTTCCTTGCCCAATTACTGACAACCAGGCAGAAGCTTTTCAAAAACATGCTGCGCCAATCACAGCATGAGAACCATTTCCAGAAAGGGGGTTGCAGAACTATGAAAAAACGCATTCACGGCTGGCACATCTATTTGGCTGTCACTTTCGTTCTGCTGGGCTTGTTAATCTCTACCCAAATTCAAACGCAAAACCGATTGATGTCCGACCTTTCCCTGCAATCCACCAGTGATTTGAGTATCATGCTGAAAAATCTGACCGACAAACGGTGGCAGCTAACCCAAGCCATCGAAGAAGCGGAAGATAACCTGATTACGTACCAAAACGATTACCGCGGCGATTCCGAATTGATTGCCCGCATTGACAATGAACTGGACCGTCTTGCGCTCACCAACGGCACAGTGGCGGTGCAGGGCCCTGGAATTGAAATCGCAGTAGACGGCAACCTATTGGCGTCCGATTTGGTTATCCTGATCAACGAATTATGGGCTGCAGGCGCTGAAGCGGTAGCCATCAACGATTACCGCGTCACCGCCACCACCGGCATCAGCTATGTAGAAACCCAGAGCAGAACCTATCTAACCTGCGATGGAAATCTCATTCAGCCGCCCATCACCATCTGGGCCATTGGTAGCGGCACAATTCTGGAAAAAAGGCTAACCATGCCCGGCGGCATTGTCGATAATCTCAGCCTGTACCAAATTCGCCTCACTGTCAATTTGCATGACGACATCTCACTGCAGCCTGTTGCCAGCCAACCGCGGCTGCGTTATGGCCAGGTACCGGAAAAATAACGCCAACAATAAAACAGGACTATTACAAAGGAATTTGACATCCCGCTGTAATAGTCCTTCTTTTTTATTTTTTATGTTATGGCCGTAGCCCCATACCGCCTTCTAAGGTGATGGTTTCGCCGCTCATATATTTAAAATCTGGAGAAGCCAACTGTACGCACACCCGGCCGATTTCCAGCTCGGCGTCGCCATAATGGCCCATCGGCGGCATTTTTACGTTTTGTTTGAAGGCCTCTGGATAAGCCTGTTCAAACTGCTCCAGTTGGGCAGTCCAGGCTAACGGACAAATCACATTGACATTGATGCCGTCCTTGCCCCATTCGGTTGCCGCCACACGGCTCATACCGCGAATGCCTTCCTTGGCCGCAGCGTAAGCGCTCTGCCCGTAATTGCCAAACAACCCTGCACCGGACGCAAAGTTAATAACGGTGCCTTTGGTTTGGGCCAAATGGGGATAGCAGGCTTTCATATAATAAAAAGCTGCAAACAAACCGGAATACAGCGCCAGATTAAACTGCTCGGTGGTATGCTCTGCCAACGGCACGCCCGACGCAGACGCCTGTGCATTGTTAATCAGCACATCAATCCGTCCGAATGCCTCCATCGCCTGCTGCACAACCCCGCTGGCCACCGCTTCATTATCGGCGCCTGCACTGATATCGGCCTGCACCGGCAGCACCTTCACACCATACAGCCGTTCCAATTCTTCTTTGGCAGCCTCCAGTTTTTTCACATTGCGCCCCGTGATGACAAGATTAGCGCCTTCCTTGGCATACGCAGTCGCGATGCCATAGCCGATAGATCCGCATCTGCCGTCGCTCAAAACAGCGCGGCCACCGCCTGTAATAATTACAGTTTTTCCTGTTAAAAATCCCATAAAAAATCCCCCCATACTATTATTTCTAAATTTATTATACCCATTCTGCCCACGTCTGCAACCCTATCCATCCATCATAATTGCCCATGCCAGCCATATTCCAGCTTGTGAAACTTTATGCACACTGATTCTACAATTGGCCCGGCTCCACCCAATAGGCTTGATACTGCTGTAAAATTTCTTTTTTCTTGCGGCGGGCGATAGGCACCGTATGAAGCTGTCCGGTCAGTTCCAGCAAAATCTGCAGCCGCTCCAGATCAATCCGCTCCAAATACCGCAGATGCACCAACGCGCCCGAATTGGGCCGCACAAACCCGAAGTCCTTCAACCGCTCTTCTAACACGCCAATTTTTTCCCGCACATAAAGTTTCTCCTGGCCCTGCAAATAAACCGCCGTCTTTCCCCGCTCCACTTCAATTAGCACAATCTCGTTCACATTGGCCGCAAATAAAAAAGACTCCTTTTGCGCAGTGCGAACATGCAGCACAATCCGACGCTGTATGGCGCGAAATTGCTGTAAACAACTAAAATAAACCTTACGCAGCTCGCCCGGCTGCAACGGCTTCAGCAAAAATTGCTTGGCCGCTACATCAAAAGCTTTCGGCATATACTCGGGACAAGCCGATACAAACACCAGCATCACTTGCCCGTCCAACTCCCGAATTTGCCGCGCAGCTTCCAGCCCTGACAAGCCTTTCATACCTGCTTCTAAAAAAATCAAATCGAAACGGTTGCCCTGCTGATAGGTGTGCAGCAACGCCTTCACCGAAAAGAAACTGATGATCCGGTGTTCATCGGGCCGAATCAGCTCTTTGCGCAGCAACGTCTCCAGCCGTTCCACCGCCTCGCCGTCATCGTCACAAATGGCAATTCGCACACAATTCCCCCCTTGCTTTCTGAATACTTGCTTTTATTATACCACAGTTGGAGAAATTTCTCATCAGCTTTTTTAACGTTCAACAAAAAAAGAGATTGCTATAAAATATCCTGCACTGGTCGCAAGACATTGAAATTGCAATCTCTTAAAAGCCGCAAAACTCTTTTGCTTAATCGTTCAAATAATCGCCCACCGGCGAAGTATTGTACTGTTTAATAATTTCCATTGTAATAGAGCCATCTTCACCCATTGTTTCCGAAAGAATTTTATATTGGGTGCGGTTTCGTTCCAGCTGGCGTTTATACTGCAACACTTCCCCTTTCACCGCTTCGTCGCGGTACCCAGGGCTGATGCCATCCTTTGGAGTAAAACACAAAATCTGTTTAATACAAGCAGCTTTAATTCGTTTCATTGCAAACGCTTCCTCGTATTATAAAGTAGTAGTGTTTATAGTCCCTCTCCAAGGACTGTGTGCTA
>CABQBF010000141.1 GCA_902462325.1 uncultured Peptococcaceae bacterium | reverse complement strand
ATGATTTTTTCAAAAGTATATTGATGCAAAATTACGCATGACGACCGCTCCTTTCGTGGGAGATTTTTGGTAATGCCCTTTACTCTAGTATATCCTATGTTGGAGCGGTTGACTATATATTTCAACTTAACAGAACCATATAGAATAGAAGGAGTTTTTTGCATGGAAAATTTAGATTTCAGCCGCATTCATCGGTTTCGCTTTGAAGATTTACAAATTCTTCTGGACGTAAACAGCGGCTCGGTGCATGTGATCGACCAGCCCACTTGGGATTTTCTGGACTATCTGCTGGTCAATCCTTTTGAAACGGCCATCTCGCTGATGATGGAGCAATACGGCTATGAAGAAGCGGTGAGTGTGGTGGACGAGCTGGGCAATTTGATGCAGGCTGGCCAGCTATTTAGCGATGATCACGAGCTGGAGGGCTTTACACCTCACACGGAGCCTATTGTGAAAGCCATCTGTCTGCATATGGCTCACGACTGCAATCTGCGCTGCGGCTACTGCTTTGCCGACAGCGGCGCTTATCATGGCCAGCGCTCGCTGATGAGCTTAGAAACCGGCAAAAAGGCGCTGGACTTTTTAATCAAAGCGTCCAAGCACCGCAAACATATTGAAGTAGATTTCTTCGGCGGCGAACCGCTGCTCAACTTTGATGTGTGCAAGCAGTTGGTAGCCTACGGCAAAGAGCAGGGCAAGCTGCACGATAAAATTTTCAAGTTTACCTTAACCACCAACGGCGTTCTGCTGACCAAAGAAGTGCAGGATTTCCTCAATCAAGAGGGCATCAGCGCTGTGCTGAGCTTGGACGGCCGCAAGGAAACCAACGATAATATGCGCAAATTTCCCAACGGCACCGGCTCTTATGACGCCATTGTGCAGAATTTTCAGGATTTTGTCAGAACCCGCAACGGTCAGGAATATTATCTGCGGGGTACCTACACCCACCACAACACCGATTTTGCCGCCGATGTGGCCCACATGGTGGATTTAGGCTTCCGCGAATTATCTATGGAGCCAGTGGTGGCGCCGGCAGAATTTGACTACGCCCTAACCGATGAGGACGTGTTTGCCGCCTGTCGGGAATATGACAAGCTGGCCCGTCATTATTTGGCCTGCTACCAGAAAGGCGACCCTTATAACTTCTTCCACTTCAATGTGGATTTAACCGGCGGCCCTTGCCTGCCCAAACGGTTATCGGGCTGCGGCGCCGGGCACGACTATCTGGCCATCAGTCCGGAAGGCGATTTGTATCCCTGCCATCAGTTTGTAGGCGAAGAAGCCTACAAGGTCGGCACGGTGGACACCGGCATTGTCAATTATGATTTGTGCCGCCAGTTCCAGCAGAGCAATGTGCTGAGCAAAGAAGCCTGCATGAAGTGCTGGGCCCGTTATTATTGCAGCGGCGGCTGTCATGCCAACAACATCCGCTATGGCGGCAGCTTAACCCAGCCCTATGATAAAGGCTGCACTTTGCAGAAAAAACGGCTGGAAACCGCCATCGGCGTACAGGTAAAAAAAGCCCTGCTCCAGCAGGAAGCCCAGACAGAAGAAAAATAACCGCCCATCAAAAAGGTGCTGTTGGATAGATGTTTCTTTTCATATCAAACATCTATCCAACAGCACCTTTTTGTGGTTAAAAAATTTATTTATCATGCTGAATATCCCACCATTCACACAGAAGAACGTGCTTTAAACATTCTTCGGGCATCGAAGCATCTTCTAAAGCCTAAAAATGAACAGAAGCTCCTTCGATCCACTTCGGTTCGCTCAAGATGACGATCCCAGCCCAGTAAAGCATCTCAATAATAACCAAAGCAATTTATTCTATCCGTCCATATCATCCAGTTCAAGCGACTAGTGCTGTTGTTTTCTATAGCATGTCGCTATCTGTCGAAAGAATTTTCTTGAAGGTAGAGAAAATATTTTTCCGGCGTGGAGGGCGCAGATATTTTTTTGACTGACTAGGCGGCTTGCAAATTTGTGCAGCGTGGCATACTGAGGGTAGGCGAGCAAGCAAATTTGCAAACAACGACGTCAGGCAGAAAAATAGCAAGTCTATACCGTCTTTTTGTGTCTGTCCAGTATCCAGATTGTAGTTTGTCTGGTGAAAGATTGGCATCAACATATACGTTCCTCGCGTAAAACGCACAGCAAGAGGAAATAAAACGAGGACTAGCGTCATCCACCAATGACCCGCTAGTCCTCCAGTTAAAACCCCCTGAGCAATGCCATACGGCAGCTCATATAATAATTATAGTTTAACATCATGGTTTGCTGGCGCGCTTTTCTGCGCCGCTGTGTCAAGGGATTTGGAAATATTTGCTTTGAAAGAAATCTCAGGGCTGTTCTGCTTGTAAGCGGCAGGACAGCTCTTTTTACGCTTTTTCGCCGGTCTTCATTCCATTCTGCTCAACAGGATGCCGCACTCGCTTCTGTTTTGGCACTCAACATGACGGAAAAGCGTGCTATGCTCATACAGGATACACTTTCTGCACAGTCAGCGCAACGACATCCCACTACAGGGCTGGCACGCGTTCCATTTGCTTCACGCAGCGCACGGTAACGCGGCTTTGTCCGCCCGGTGTGCAGGTAAAGAGCGTCAAATCCCAATCTCCGGCTTGCAGTTCTTCTACGGCGGTTGGCTCCAATACCAAAATCTCCGATACGGCATAGATGAAGCTGTTTCTGTCCATATCGGTAAAAACAATCTTATCGCCAAGCTGCAAGTTTTTCAGCACGCCGAACTGCTTTTTATAATTATGACCGGCGATAATCAGATTATCCAGATAGGCCGAACCGCTGTAACGGCAAGGCGCCAGCTTCAGATCGGGATAGCTCCACTGGCTCATCACCGGCAAGGATAAGTCCAGACTGGGAATATACAAATAGCCGATATACTCGTGACCGTCTATGATCAGAATGGGCATTTCCATCTCCGGAGCCACCAGATAAGCGGGCAGCGCAGCTGGCTCTGGCAATTGGGCCTCCATTTGGCTGAGCACCTGGCGGGCCGATTTTTCAGCCTGATATTCTTCCCACAGATTATAACTGGTCAGACAAAGGGCCGCTGCAAGCAGCAGCAGCCCCAATAACATCCATAAATTGCCTTCCTTCCGCACCATATCAATGACTCCTTTGGCTCTTTTGCTGTTTTACCCAGCCCAGCAAGAACAAGGCCAGTCCTGCCACTGCCAACAAAGGCACAGGCCACCACAGTTGTCCGGTTTGGGGCAGCGAAGCCAGCGGCACTTCTACCGGCGGTATCAGAATATAATCGTCCTCAACGCTACTATCTGGTGTGCCATCATCGGGCAAGTCCGGCGCGCCCTTTGGCACCTCGTCCTCGTCTATCAGTTCCTCCGGCGGCGTTGCTGGCTTCGAAGGCTGATTGGGGTCGTCGGGATTGGTGGGCGTGGCGCCATCTGGGGAAGCCGAGTTGGTCATCACAAAGGTGCTGCCTTCTAAAGCGCAGCGCACGGTGTAGCCGTCGGGCACATTGCGCTCTACCACCTGCCAAATAAAATCGGCAGACAGCTCGCTCCAATGGCACCGCCAGTTATCGGCGGCGGTCAGCGTAACGGTATCATACACTTCTCCATCCCGCAATAGCTGTACAGTGACAGCCTGAGGCCGGTTAGCGGTATTGCCGCCATCAGACCACACCTTCACCACTTCCCGTTCCACAGTATCGGAGCCCGACGGCCCGTCGCCCGGCGATGTTAGCTGACTGTATTTGGGCGCCACAACAGGGTGATAGTCCCAGCTCTGGGTTTCATCCAGATTGGGCAGACAAAGCAAAAAGGGCGCTGGCAGATAGGTACTGCCGTTTAGACTGTGCTTCTGCCCCACCACCAGATACAGACCCACCGGTAAGTCGGAAAACGTCAGCTTGCCGTTTTGATCGGTCACGCCCTGCTGAACCGGAGTCAACTGGTCTGCCGCAGCATAGGCGGCCAAGGTTTGGGCTGCATCCCGCCAGCCGTCGCTGTCCAGCTTATCCAGCGATACTGCATAATCGGCAAACTCGCCAGTTAAGGTAAAGCGCAGGCTTTGGGACACCTGGGCCACCTGATAAATTTGGAAGCCTACGTTGGCAGCGCGCGCCTGCCCTACCTGATACTGGAGCTGTAAAGAGGCGGATTGGTCTAAATCAATGGCGTCTGCCGCCGCAGCGCCGCCACAACAGGTGGTAAACAGCAAGCAAAGGCAAAGCAGGCTTATGATTTCTTGAGTAAGTTTGGATTTCATGGAGTCTTTCCTCCTTTAAGATAATTGTATTGCCTTGATTAGACAATGGCTACGTTACTTCTTGCGATAGTGTACCAGCAGCCAAATCAGCAGCAGCAGTAAAATGGGCGCTGCCACCAGCGGCGCTACCAGCACTGGGTCCATCTGCAAAGCGTCGGCTGTAACGCGGATATCCCCATCGGACAGATTTTCTACCCGATGGCCCCGCACCAGCAAACGGTGCGTATTGATGCCGTAAGGCGTGCAGGTGACCAACGTGCAGTAATCCTGCCCTTCTTCGATGGCCAGGGCGCTCATCTGCTCCGGCTCCACAATCAAAATCTGATCCACTTCATAGGTGAGCGTTTCATCCAGCACCTGCAGCATAAACAAATCGCCCTCCACCAGTTGGTCCAGATTGGTGAACAGCTTGGCCGACGGCAACCCCCGATGGCCGGACAGCACACAGTGGGTGCTAGGGCCGCCCACCGGCAGCGAAGTGCCAGGAATATGGCCTACGCCCGACTGCAGTGTGCCCTCCTCTATCCCGTGATAGATGGGCAGCGTGCATTTGATGCTGGGAATATTGATATAGCCCATAACCTCATCGGAGGACACCGCCAGCTTACTTTCATACACCGCCTGCTCGGCTTCGGTTAACGTATAGCGGTTGCTCTTGCCCAGCAAGGTTTGGTTATAAGCCTGCGCCTCTGCCCAGATTTTTTCGTATTCGGCAGTATCCAGGGCAGCCACGTGCTCCGCATAATTCATAATAGCTCGGGACTGGTGGAAGGAATTCCAGTAATCGCTGACCGACGGATACAGGAGCAGTGCCAGCCCCACCACAAATACAGCGATTAAGACGATATTTGCTTTGTTTCGGTTCATTGGGGTTGGGGCCTCCTTTTTATTTTTATTGCGTTTCGTTTTTGGCTGTCATACCGGTTTTATTCTTTTTTATCATCCTGAGTACTCCACTCTGTCATCCTGAGTACTTCACTCTGTCATCCTGAGCGAAGCGAAGGACCTTCTTCCCTGTTTTATTCCTCAGAAGACCCTTCGACAAGCTCGGGGTGACAAGGCTGTTCTGTCCCACGGAAGATGCTTCGGCAAGCTCGGGGTGACAAGGCGGTTCTGTCCCGCGGAAGATGTTTCGACAAGCTCAGCATGACAAGACCGGCTCAGAGTGACATGTTCTGTCATCCCGAGCGCTTCACTCTGTCATCCTGAGCGAAGCGAAGGACCTTCTTCCCTGTTTTATTCCTCAGAAGACCCTTCGACAAACTCAGGGTGACAAGGCGGTTCTGTCCCGCGGAAGATGCTTCGACAAGCTCAGCATGACAAGACCGGCTAATTATGATTTTCTGCTTTTGCCAGCGTTTTCTGTATTTTGCGCTCTAATAGGGGGGACAAAATGCAGCCGAAATGCTGGTTTTCTGCTCAACCAATAGGTTTACAGCCGTTTCTCTTTTGTTTTTGCTCATACCGCCATTCTGAACGCCTGCCATTGGCACAAAAAGCGTATTTTAGGCGTGTGGTCCATGCAGAATCTTCCTTTTGGTATTAGACGCAGGGCGATAAAACGGCAAAGCGGCTTTGTGGAAAAGACATAACCAAAGACGCAGGAATTTTTTTGCAAACCCTTCACAAGCCTCTATGTACTGCGGACGGACAAGCCTACGGCCTATCCACCCGCTGTTTATGTTATGTGTTTATTAGGAGAACCGTTTTGATACTGACTTATTTTTCCACGCTCATGCGTTTTCTGGTAATCAGCAGTACACCAGCGCCCACTACCAATACACCGCCAACGGCATAGAAGATGGTAGTACCGATGCCACCAGTGGAAGGAAGAACAGAACCGGTTTGGTTGACTACATTCATGGAAAGCAGATTTCCGTTGTCAGTAACACTACCATTTGAACTTGTTGCAGAGAATGTTTTTTCAGTGGCATTGAAAGAAATCGTTATATCAAAATCAGGAATGCTGTTATAGCCATCTGGAGTGACAATTTCAGAAATGGTGTAGGTTCCTTCCCCTAAGCCTGCAAACGTTAGTTTACCGTTTTCATCTACATAGGCCTCAACATTCGTAGTTTCACTTTTTTCAATAGTTTCTGTAACTGTTCTTTTGGTATATTTAATATCTGTGGAGTCATATTTATCCTGATCAATACCCTCTGTAGCAGGATTAGTTGTTGTATAAGTGCCATCTGTTAATTTCCAATAAGCACCAGTTTCATCTTCTACAAAAACATCACCAGTTGTAACGACCTTGTTAACGCCATCACCAGTAATTCTAAATTTTGCACCTGCCAAAGGCTCACCATCACCATCTACTTTATGAATAGTCAACGAAGTGGTATAGGTTTCTGTTTTTGAACTTTCAGATTCGCCTTTTGGTTCATCTCCAAAATCATTATTATTTTCCGCCTTTCTGCGAAAGGCACCAATGCGTCATGAAACGTGTA
>CABQBF010000140.1 GCA_902462325.1 uncultured Peptococcaceae bacterium | reverse complement strand
GATGGTGTAGTGCGTTTCCAATCATTCGGTTTATCAAAAAATATCAAGCAGTAGAACTTTCAGAAACAACACAAAACACTGACGAGATTTTGCCAAGCGTTGCAAAAATAGCACCCCATGCCTATTGTTGTGCTATTTTTGTCGCCGTCTGTTTTGCTGCCATTTTTTTATTATTAACTTTGCGCCTTTTTTCAGCCTGTTAGAAAACTATGGACATTCTATCTGCTGCTCTCTTGCAATCCTCGGATTGGTGTTCAGTATGTATCTAACCAAATGTTTTTGGCAGATGAAAGCGGAGAAAAGTAAGTAAAAGCGGGAGGCGCAATACCGTATGCTGGAACCTATATTCATATTATGTCCATGGCTGATTCAATTAATTGCAGTTTTTTTGATTCCCGGCAGCTTGTTATTGTTTTGCTATAAAAAGTTTTCTAGCAAAACTTTTCTGTATGCGTGCATTATTATTGTTCTAATATTTATTTAGTATCTTGCTTGGTACTTGTTTAACTGCGCCTAAAGTTTTTGTTCCAGAAGAATACCAAGCATATGTAGATGCAGAAATGCTGCAAGAAATTCAAAAGTGCAACCGTGGAATTTATTCCAAAAATATTCCGGTAATTCCGTTATATATCAAATATATATCAAAGTCATCTATGCAGATGAAACAACAATTCGAGATCTATGCAGATGAAACAACAATTCGAGTCAGAACCTTTTATTATTTATTCGGGACAACAGAAATGGTTCTTGGTGATACAGACGCACCGTCAGTGATAAAAAGAATTAGGGAATAAAAAAGGGGTAGCCACTCCTTTTTTATTTTCTTCTAAAACTTCGCATAATCATTGTTATGTAAACTTGTGTATTTATACTACATTTGGTTTATGTATCAATGATTTTTTTGTTTTATGTATGTGGTTTGTGGGGATTATTGCGGATTTTTTATGAGGAACATTTTCACGGCTCCCAGCAGTTCGGTTTGTTGCTGGTCTGTCATTTTATCCGTGATTTCTAGGAGTTCTTGCTGCTGTTTTGAAAAATTCCTTTCCAGCGGCTTGTTTGCTGTGTCTAAGTTTTTGTCTAGTAATAGCCAATCTGCTGATATATCAAATTTTTTACATATTTCAATTATAACGTTTATTCCAGGTTCATTTGTTCCTCTTTCTATATAACTTAATTTAGTTTGTTTACAGTTTATTCGTTCACAAAATTCTTTTTGTGTTAGTCCTTTTCGTTTCCTTATTTCTTTGATTTTTTCTCCTATATCCATACTCATATTTTCCTCCTTTTTATTGAAATTTCAATTTTTTCTTGACGATATTTTGATATATTGTTATAATATATTTGATTAATATTGATATTTTGCTAGTATAATATTAATGTTTAATTATACCACGGTTTGAGATAGCCGGTAAAGGAGGATTTTTTATGGATGAGAATGTTGTACAAGTTGTAGGAAAACAGGTTTTAGATTTTGTGAACAAAGAAACTGGTGAAAAAATTGTTGGAGTGAACCTTTTTATTAACCGGCCTGATGAGAACGTAGATGGTTTAAAGTCAATTAAACAGTTCATTGGTGTAAATTCCACTGCTTATGAGCAGGCTCTGGCATTAGATTTTTCTAAAGGCTCTCTTGATTGTATTTTCAATTATGATTTCCAGGTCGGTCAAAAGCGTCCGGTTTTAACCTCTATTGAAGTTGTATAAGGAGGTGAGAATATGAGAAAAAAGGTTTTCGCTTTATTATCCTTTTTGCTGTTAGTGCCCTCTTTTGCATTTGCTGCAGAAGGAGACCCGGCTGGCGGCGCCTTTAGTACAACTGAATTGTCTACGATTATCAGTACAATCACTGGTGCAATTAATGTGCAAACCATTATCACTATGATTGCTGCTATGATTACCGCTTGTATTGGTATTGTCTTTATGTGGTGGGCAATTCGCAAGGGTATTAAAGTTATTATGTCGGCCGTTCGAAAAGGTCGGGTTTCTGCTTAGTTTCCGGCGGTCGCTTTTGCGGCCGCTTTTTTTGGGGGTGTAATGATGTACGAGCAAATAGTTTCGGTCTATGTGGAATTTTTGCAGGCTTTTCTTCCTTTTGCTATCGTCTTTGGTTTTGGTAATCTTTGTGTTTCTGTTATTCTTCGCGCAGCCTTTGGCGGGAGGTTGATTATTAAATAATGCGGATTTTGTATGTTTTCAAGAATTTACTGAACTTGTTTATTTCTATTGGTTATTTGTTCAGGGGGCGGCGCTGATGTTGCGTTATTTGCGAAAAAATAAAAATTTAGGTGATATTCCTGATGATATTGCCCAGCAATTAGCAATACGCTCTACTTATTATGACATCTTCCCCCACTCCGGCATTTTACTTTTTTGTGGCTCCCAAGGGACCGGCAAATCTGTTTCGGCTGTTCATTACGTGCGTAATCTGATTGATGACTTTCCCCGCTGCCGTATTGTTACAAACATGGATGTTTGTTTTATGGGGTATCCCAATGAGGTTGTGAGATATACGGAGCCGGGCGATTTGGCTAAGTATGGCAGTAACGGAAAAGATGGAGTTGTGTTCCTGCTGGATGAAGTACATTTGATTTGGAACAGTTTGGAGAGTAAGTCAGTTTCGCCGCAGGATATGATTGAGTTTGCGCAGTCCAGAAAACAGCGCCGTTTGATTGTCGGGACTTCGCAGCGTGTAACCCGTCTGGCCAAGCCCATCAGAGAGCAACTGAAATATGTGGTGGATTGTCATTGTTTGTTTGGATTTTTGCAGTTGAATACGTTGATTGATATGGAACAGTGTATTGAGTCGGTAGATGGTACGATTGAAATTAATAACGGGCGTTTGACTTGGTATGTGCATGATTATATGTTGCGGAATAGTGCGTATGATACATACCAGAAAATGAGCCGGATTGGGGGAAAGTCATGGCGAAAAAGTTAATTTTAGTAGTTGCTTTGTTGTTGTTGTCATGTTCTCCGGCTTACGCTATGGAGTGGGTTTGTTTTGAGGGCTATCAGGTTGAGGATGAGGAAGAACAGAACGTCGCGCCAGCGTCAGCGATTGCCGAAGGCAGCGACGAAGGCGCGACGACTGATTCATACTTATTCTTTGAAATGATACAGCCTTATATCAATTATCCAATTTATGAAGATGGTTATCCTGCTGAACAGTATGTGGAATGGGCCTCTCGGTATCTTAATAAAATTGTTCCTGGTCAAAAATACGTTTTCGCTCGTACTGGGCAATATCAATACATTATGGCAGTAGGTGATTTTAGTGATTCATTTGTTGGGAGTGCTACCGTTTACGTTCTTAATCTTGCTCGGTCTGGTTATGATTATTCGTATCTTGTTGTAGATGATTCTAGTTTTTCTCTTAATGTTGGCAACTCTCTTGTTTATAGTTCTGTTGATGGTTGGCCTTCTCTTCCTGGTTATGACCGTACTTCTGATTTGCTCTTATTATCTGCTTTAGTTATTCTTTCCTTGTTAGGTTTATGGGTGGCTCGGTTGGTATTTAGTCCTCTCCTTGGTTGGAGGTGATTTTATGCGTAGAGTGATTGCTAGTTTGTTGGTTTGTCTGATTGTTTGTTTGTCTAGTTGTTCGCCTGTTTGTGCGTTTGCACAGGGTTTTCAGAGTGCAGCGGGTGAAATTAGTACTGCTGCTGCCATTCAGTTTGATGTTTCAGCACAAAAAATTGCTTCAGTAACAAATGATTATGAAATTATGCCTTTAGCCGTTTCCGATATTAGTTCTATTAATATTGGTATGTGTTCGTACGATAGTTTATCTGATCATGCTTCTATTTTTAAGTCTGGCAATATTCATCGTGATTGGACTGGTAGTGAAGCTAATTTCAATCAAACCGTTTCTTCTGGTTATTCCGGTTATTCGTCCGTCAATCCTTATTTGGGTTTTCGTGTTTTAGTCAATAATGTGGGTTACAGTTTGCCGGGTGCTTTAAATTTGACTTTACATAATTTTCAATGTAATTTTCTTACTGATGAAGGTTGGTTTACAATTTCACCTGATTTAATGGCGCCTGTTGTTTGTTTCGTTCAGTATGATTGGACTGGTACAGGAGTTAAACGGAATGACCCTGATGTTGCCCCAGATGCTTGGATTTCTCTAAAAGGTACTAATCGTACAGGTTCTTGTTCTTCTAGTGCTGACAATCTTCTTTTTCCGTCCGGTTTAACTCCTAGTTATATGAACAGGCCTGTTGCTGATTTGCACCTTCAGGCGGATTTAGATTTGCCGAAAACTGCTACTGTCGGCGGAATAGAATATGAAGTTGTTTCAGGTTCTGTCACTAATATTTCTTTTTGGTTTGTTTTTAGTCCTACTCCTTCCTCTATTCGCAATGGTAGTGACCCTTATGACTTTACCTATGCTGGTAATTGGGTTAATATTGATCTTTCCATAAATACAGAATTTCGGTTTGTTAATATTGGTAATCAGCCAGCGTTTAAAATTTCTTATAATGCCAATGGTTCTTCCGATAGTTCTGTTGGTTTTACTGGTATTCAACAGTCTGTCGCTGGCTTGAGTGCTACTGTTACGAAAAAAATTGCAGAGGTGAAGCAGACTATTCAACAGGGTGCTAATGAAGTAAAAAATGAACTTTCTAATCAAACTCAAACTTTGACTGATAAGCTTATAGATGTAAAGGATGGAATTGTTGAAGGCATAACAGACTTAAAAGATACTACAACACAAGGATTCAAGGACGTTGTGCAGGTTATTACTGATTTGCCTGGGAAAATTGGTGAAATGCTGCAAGGGCTGATTGTGCCGGATTCTGATAAGGTATCTGGAAAATTTTCAGATTTTAATGATTTGGCTGAAGAAAAACTCGGTGTAATTTATCAGGTTCCAGAAATGATGTTTTCAATGGCAAATTCTATTGTATCCGGCGCCGTTGAGCAAAAAGGAGAAATGACGCTGCCAAAGTTTGAAATCATTATGCCTGCCACGAACCAAAGCCGAGCAGGTGAACGCTTGACTGTATGGGAAGAATATACTTTTCAAATTTGGCCCGAAGGAACAGAAGTTATTCATACCGCAGTTCAAACGGCTACTTCTATGGTCTGTGTTATTTTGATGTTTAATGCTTTAAAGCGAAAATATGAAGATTGGTTGGATGGCAAATGATAATTGAATTAGTTCTTGATGTTGTGTTAGGAATTTTATCAACCTTGTTTGGTCTGCTCCCCTCCCTCCCTTCTCTGCCTGCTGCCGTTACTGATGTATGGTCGCAGATTCTTGGTTATCTTAATCAGGGCATGGGCTTTGTCGGCTCTTGGCTCTATCTTCCTGTTGCGCTGCCTTGTATGGGAATTGTTGTGGCTGTTGAGCTGTGGGATGATTTTTACAAAATGCTTCGGTGGTTTGTTAATAAAATACCGTTTTTAAATATTAAGCTATAGTGTCGTGTGAAATGTAACGCAATGGTTTTCTGCGTTACATTTTACACGACAGTTGGGGTACAGGGGCGCAGCCCCTGTAATGATAAAAGAAAGGATGATTTACATGGAATTTTATAAGTTGAGGAATCGGTATACTTCGCCCAATAAGGTGCTTAAAACGAAAAATTTGAATCTGGCGCCAGACCGTCAACCCCCCGCTTTGCTAACCAGGGGGGTAGAAAAACCAAATCAAAATACTGCTGTTCATACGATAGAGTTCGACGAACTTTGTCGTGTGGACTATAATGGAATGTTAGCAAGTATTGACTGGCTGGAATTTACTGTATTTGATATGGATTGTATTTTTGTGATTCAAAACATTTTAGGTTTGGATCTTACTGATTTTGATGATACTGGTCGCGGTGGCCGTGGTTATCCAAATATGTTTCAGGCAAATTTTGGTGATGTTCGTGTGCTGCATGGTTCCAAGAATCCGGAAGTAATGGGTGTTCATGTTACGATTTCAGGTCAAGGTTGTAAAGCTCTCTTTTCTCGTGTTCTGCCGTCTGTTCTGATTGAAAATATTCTTTCTTATAATTGCAAAGTTACGCGGATTGATTTGGCTTTGGATAATATTGGAGATATTTATTTTTATCCCTATGAGATTAAGCAATTTGTGTTTGCTAAACAAACAAAATCTCGTTGGCGTACTTTTGAGTTGGTGCAAAGTGGTTCGATTCAGTCGGCTGAATTGACTGGTGATACATTTTATTTAGGGTCTCGCACATCTGATTTGTTTTGTCGTGTCTATGATAAAACATTAGAACGAATTGCCAAGGATGATGTAGAGGTTCCTGAACATTGGGTTCGCTGGGAATTGGTTTGTAAAGATGACCGCGCACAGGTTGCCTGTGCGCAGCTGCTTGATACCGGTTTTGTTATTGGTGAAATTTTATCTGGTGTTTTGTCCAATTATTTTTCAATTTTGGTTGAGAATCCTTTAGATTCTCATAAAGACAGGTGGCCTATTAATGAACGCTGGCAGCAGTTTCTTGGTGATGTGAAGCCTATTCGCTTATTTCGTATTCTGCGAAAGGAGCAAACACTTGAGGATAAAAAGGAACATGTTATGAAACAATATGGTCCTACTCTTTCCGCTCTTTTTCGCGTTTATGGTTCTGATTCGATTGTGGCTGAAATAGGTTTGAATGCATGGCGAACTAATAAAAAACTTGCTATTCTAACGTTACAAGCGGCTCATCAGCTTGAATTGGAGCGTAATGAGCGCGCTTGTCATTTCAAATAGTATATACATATAATTACAAACATATACAATTTTATACTAAAT
>CABQBF010000139.1 GCA_902462325.1 uncultured Peptococcaceae bacterium | reverse complement strand
AAGCTTTGATATAAAGGGTTTTCATGACTTTTTTCCCTAACAACTTAACAGAACCAAATTCTAAAAAAGGAGGCTTTTTATGAAAGAATTTAGAAAAAGTAGGCTTTGCCTGTTGCTTATCTGTTTATTGCTGTTATTGCCCAAAACAGCTCTGGCGGCTGATACGATATCAGTACAAATTCCCAATTTTACAGTGACGTTGAACGGCGTGCAGGTGGATCAGACGCATCGGGAGTATCCATTTTTGGTGTACAACAACATTACTTATTTTCCCATGACTTATTATGACTGCCGGTTCTTGGGCTTGGAGAGTAACTGGACAGAACGTGACGGACTTTCTATTACAAAAAGCAAGATATCCGGTGGGTATCGGGCTTATCAGCAGGCCGCCAGCAATGGTACGGGAAAAGGGTATCAGGCAGAGAAAATTGACAAGCCCGTTTTGGTAAATGGGATAGTTATTGATAATAAAACAGAGCAATATCCGTTGCTGCGTTTTCGCAATGTAGTATATTTCCCTTTAACTTGGCGATTTGCAGTAGAAACCTTTGGCTGGGACTATCGGTTTGACAATAAAGCGGGCTTAACGATTCAATCTGATAATCTTGCTGCGAAACCGCTTGCGATTCAAAATGGATACTATGGCAGTGAGCGTGGCTTTTATCAGGGACATTTTCAGGTGATGAAAGACCAACTGCTGTATCTGACAAATGATTATTATCTTTATCGGATGCCGCTCAATCAGTTACAGCCTGCGCAGGAGATAAGTTTGACATTAAAAGGCAATACGGATTCAGGGACTGTTTTTGGGGCTTATGTAAATGAACCGGAGCGGAATGTACAAATCTATAAAGCTTTTGATGGAAAATATTATTTTTACTGTTCTAATGGCTGGGGAAATATCATGGGCGAGTTTGGGGAATGGGTTATCCATGATGACTATACCATGGATGGGAATGAAGTCAGAGGCGGTATTGATGGCATCTATCAGCATTATCCTGATGTAGATATTTGTATAGATGTATCAATATTGAGTGTACGTGATAAGGGCAAATATCATACTTATGGAAGCAGCGACTATTATTTTGATTATCGGGCGCCGCAGCAATATCAATTGATTGGCCGGAACCTTTATATAATGGCTTCGAAGGAGCTTTTTGGTTGGGGCAGATTATGCTGTATCAATCTGGATACTGATAAAATTACGGAAATTTTACCGGAGCCGGCAGATTGTTTTCAGATTATCGGCAATACCGCTTATATTGTAAATAAGCAAAATCGGCTCCTTGCTGTTAATTTAACGAATGGAACAGCGGAAGATTTATCAATTACATTATGGCAACGAGATACAAACAATTCTGACGATAAATTAAAATATCCTATTTGTGTGGTAGGAAATCGATTATATTATGTAAAAGATGATAGGAAACTATATTGTTTGGGCAATGACACACCTTTGGAAAACGCAAACGTAACAAATCTTTTGGGAGTGGACGGCCATTTAGTGGCCTGTTTTGAAGCGAAAGCAGAGAACCCTTGCCGTTTTTTGGTGCTAAATTCGGTTGGAAAAAACATTTACCGTAGCGCTGATGTAGTAACGGCAGTGTCAATTGACGGCAATAATATGGTTTATCAAAGTGGCGGACAGTTGTATTTCGTTCAATTTTAAGATCAAATAAGAAAAAGTGCTAATTTGAAGACAAAGAAAAAAGTCACTGGAATGTCCAGTGACTTTTTATATGCCGGTGATCGGGGTCGAACCGATACGGTATCGCTACCGCGGGATTTTGAGTCCCGTGCGTCTGCCAATTCCGCCACACCGGCAAGTGGATTACTTTGAATATTATAGGGGGTAAAGGCAGAATTGTCAATAGTTTTTTTCTGAAACGAAAGAAAATTTTTGCCCGTGAATTTTTTTCTGTTCGATATACCAAAAAACTTTCACTTAAATATCACAAATTTACAGAGCAAAAAGCCCCAAATGGCTTGACAGCCCATGGTGAACAATTTTACCAGCAGAGGATTCCAGCCGAAAGCTATTGGCAAAAGCTGCAGCATAGTAGATAAAAAGATAAAGTTCCAGACATAGAGCAAAATGAATTCTAAAATAGAGCGAATATAGTTGGCGGAGGATTGAAAGGTGATGTTGCGGTTCAGCAGATAGTTCCAGCAGCCGGAAACAAAAATGGATACAGCGCTGGGAATGGGCGCGGGAACAGTCAGTAATTGCAATAAGGCAAAGGTGCCGAATTCTACAAAGGTTTGGCTGGCGGATACCAATAAATAGCTGCCCATCTCTTTTCCGGTTCCTCGCATAAAATGCACTCCTTTTTGATAGCTGTTTTACAGCGCATTAGCTGTGTTTGCAGTATTATACCATGACGCTGCAGGAAAGTAAATTGACGGAACGCGACGCTGCGGGCAGGAAAAGCGCCAGGTTTTCTTGAATTTATCAGTAAGCGTAATTCGCAATGGACAGGTGCGGAAAGGAGCGGCAGAATGGATAAAACCATAGAGAAAAATCTGAAAAAAATACAGAAAAAAGAAGAAAAATTCTTGCAGAAAAGCGGTGGCGGCTTATGGAAACCGCTGACCGATAAGGTGGAAGAAAAAATTCCCGCAGGGTTGTATGAAAAATTACAGCAAGCTTTTTATTGGGGTTTTAAAACTGTCTTTGAAAAAGGTAACATAATCATTGAAAAAACCTATGATAAAAAGCAGTTAGCGTTGACCCATCGGGTTTATGATGAATCCTTTGATCAGCTAAATCAAAAGAAAGGGCTGAAGGCGCTGAATAAATTGGCTGGTCAAAACCATTTGCGCAATTTGGGTATTACGGCGCTGGAAGGTACCGGGTTAGGACTGTTGGGAATTGGTTTGCCCGATATTCCCATTTTCATCGGCGTGGTGCTGAAAAGCGTATATGAAGTGGCTTTGAGTTATGGCTATGATTATTGCCAGGAGGATGAGCAGTATTTTATTTTAAACTTGTTAGAGGCAGCATTGGCGCCGGAAGAAAAGCGGGAAAGCTGCAATCAACAGGTGGACAAGTTGATTACCTATCTCACTGAAGGCGTGGCAATTGGTTATGATTTGGACTTGCAGATGCGAAAAACGGCTAACTGTTTTGCCGCCGACATGCTTTGTATCAAGTTTTTGCAGGGACTGCCGTTAATTGGTGTAATTGGCGGACCTTCCAATGTCGCATACTGTAAAAAAATTAGCGATTATGCTCGTCTGAAATATCAGAAACGGTATTTATTGCAAAAAAATCAGCAGGGCCAACCTGCAGAACAAAAATATTTGAAATCATAAGCTGGGGCAAGTGTGCTTCAAGCCCATTTATCATGAAACAAAATTTATTGATAAAAGGCCAGGAAAGGTGCTGCACTGTGGTTGACAAGCATTTTTCGGAAAGTTATAATGAATGTCGTGTTGCAACTATATAATTTTTTTAGCATAACTATAGCAAGCAATGCAAGAATGATGGGAATAATCTGTCAAATTGGCAGAAAAAATAAATATGGAGGATGAAAGAAACAATGATTATTTTGGTAATTAACAGCGGCAGTTCTTCTTTGAAATTTCAGTTGCTGAACATGGATGACGAATCGGTGATGGCGCAAGGTCAGGTAGAAAAAATCGGGCTGCATGAAGGCATTTTCACCATCAAAGCCGGCGGTTTGAAAAACAAAAAAGAAATGGAAATTCCAGACCATCAGGTTGCGATGGAATTGGTGCTGAACGGTCTTTTGGAAACAAAGGAAGCTGGTTTGAATTCTCTGGATGAAATTGATGCTATCGGTCATCGCATTGTGCAGGGCGGCGATACGTTCAGCAAAGCAGTGCTGGTGGACGATGCTGTACATGATAAAATCGAAGAATATGGCGCTATGGCTCCATTGCATAATCCGGCCCACTTAAAAGGGATTGACGCCTGCTCCAAGGTAATGCCGGGCAAACCACAGGTAGTTGTATTTGATACAGCTTTCCATCAAACTATGAGCCCGGTGGCCTATACTTATGGCCTGCCAAAGGAATATGCAGAAAAACATAGAATCCGTCGTTATGGGGCCCATGGTACTTCTCATAAATATGTTTCCCGCCGAGTAGCGGAACTGATGGGCAAACCGGTAGAAGATTTGAAGATTATTACCTGCCATCTGGGCAACGGTTCCAGCATCTCCGCTATCAAAAACGGTAAAGTGGTAGATACTTCCATGGGCTTTACACCCCATGAAGGTTTATTGATGGGTACCCGCTGCGGTGATATTGACGCGACTGCCGTTTTATATCTGATGAAGCATGAAGGCTTTGATCCTGACCGTATGGACCATATGCTGAATAAGGAATCGGGGCTTTTGGGTGTTTCTGGCGTATCCAGCGATTTCCGGGAACTAGATGAAGCCATTGCTCAGGGCAATCAGAATGCAAAGCTGGCTAGAGATATTTTCATCTATCGCGTGAAAAAGTATATCGGCAGTTATGTAGCAGCCATGAACGGTGTGGACGCCATCGTATTCACAGCCGGTATCGGCGAAAATGGTCCTGACGTGCGGGAAGAAATCTGTGCTGATATGGATTATCTGGGGATTGCGATTGATGCGGAAAAGAATAATGTACGGGGCAAAGAAGTGAATGTCAGTGCGGAAGGCTCTCGCGTACAGGTATGGATTGTGCCGACCAACGAAGAATTGGCGATTGCAGAAGAAACCGTAGAAGCTGCATTCGGAAAACAGAACTAAGCAGAGCTTGTATAAGGATATGTGAAAAAATCAGGGATGTTGGGCAGAATGGTGAGGAGGTAGCGACATGGATTTATTAGCAGGATTTAAAGAAAAAGCAAAAGCGACAAAACGGAGAATTGTTTTACCGGAAGGCACGGAAGTGCGTACCTTAAAAGGGGCCGCTATAGCAGCAGAAGAAGGGTTGGCTGAGCCGATTTTATTAGGCAATGAGGCAGAAATCCGTGCTTTGGCGGCGCAGGAAGGGGTTGCCTTGGATGGGCTGACCATTGTGGATATTGACAGCAGCGAAAATTTGCCGGCTTTTGCCGAATTGTTTTATGAATTGCGGAAGCATAAAGGTATGACGCCGGAAAAAGCGGCACAAACTGTGCGCAATCCGTTATATTTCGGCAATTTGATGCTGATGAAGGGCTTGGCCGACGGTTTGCTGGCTGGTGCGGATAATACCACTGGCGATGTGCTGCGGGCTGCACTGCAGACGGTGAAAACGAAGCCGGGCATTAAAACTGTATCAGGCGCTTTTGTGATGATTGTTCCCAATCAGTCCTATGGCGATAACGGCGTTCTCATTTTCGGTGACTGCGCTGTCAATCCCAATCCAGACAGCCAGCAGTTGGCAGATATCACCATTAGCTGTGCAGAAACCAAACGCAGCTTAATCGGCGGCGAAGCCAATGTGGCGATGCTGTCCTTCTCTACCAAAGGCTCTGCCAAACATGAAAATGTAGATAAAGTGACAGAAGCCTTAGCACTTGTAAAGGAAAAACGGCCAGATTTAGCCGTAGACGGCGAATTGCAGTTAGATGCTGCCGTTGTTCCGTCTGTGGCGGCCAAAAAGGCCCCTGGCAGCGATGTAGCAGGACATGCCAATGTATTGGTATTCCCCGATTTGCAGGCCGGTAATATCGGCTATAAGTTGGTGCAGCGTTTTGCTGGCGCTACAGCTATCGGGCCAATCTTGCAGGGTATGGCCAAACCGGTCAACGATTTATCCCGGGGCTGCAGTGTGCAAGATGTGGTAGACATGATTGCCATCACAGCGTTACAATGTGAATAAATACAAGGAGAAAGCCGCTGGCCTTTGACCGGCGGCTTTTTTGTACTTGCTGAATCGTGAATGGCCGATTTGGTAATACCGAATAAAAATAGATTGCGCATAAAAACAAAAAACCGATGGAGCCTGTCCACCGGTTTTTGCATGTTGTATTATTCAGCTTCTGCTACTTTATTCAACGCTTCCATTAAAGCAGGAACATTGATGCCATGACCGACAGCACCCTGTTCGATGTTTTCAAAATGAGCAGCGGCACAACCTAAGCAGCCCATGCCGAATTCCATAAATACAGCGGCTGTTTTAGGATATTTTTGTACACATTCTTTAATTCCCATATCTTTTGTAATTAACATGATTTTTGCGCCCCCTTTATTTGGTGATAAAATCTATTCAAAGTATAGCAAAGGAATTATTTTTTTGCAAACTTTTAATGAAAAGAATATTTTATTGTGATAAACTATATAGATAATGGAGGGGAATTTATGTTAATTTTCAGTTATATTATTTCAGCGGCGTTAGAAGCTACGCTGTGCTATAATCTGTACCAGGCAACAGGGGAAATGCCGGTGATTTATGGCTTGCTGCTCTTCAGCAGTTTGTTATCCATTCCGATTGAATGCAGTGCAGCCGGAGAGCGTGTGCGGAAAGAAATGAAACGTGCGGGTAAAAATATGAACCAGTATGATATTTTGTCCAATTGGGCTCGCTCTGGTCTTTATGTAGCAGTGTGGGCCGGTTATCTGAATGCCGACACTGGCGCGTTGATGGCTTGCGGGTGCATTGGCGCCGCCATGATATTGGAAACATTACGGCTTTGATACAACAATATATATAAATAAAAGAAAGAGCCCGGCAGCGCAGGAATGATATGATACCCCTTAGGTAGACAAGTGAAAGAAACAAAGTCTACTTAAAGGGGTATTTTTATGTCAAAAGCAAAGTTTGCTCCAGAAATAAAAATCCATGCCTGTGAGGATTTTTTGTCAGGAAAATATACATCAGCCCAAATCTGTGAAA